>JAFXQR010000167.1 GCA_017526985.1 Lachnospiraceae bacterium | reverse complement strand
TCATCACAAGTGTTGCTTCCTTGCCGACCAGACCCTTGATCTTCTTACCATCCACTTCTGTATAAGCGATCGCGCAATAGGTGTATGTGTTGCCATCCTTAACAGTGGTATCTCTGAAGGTGGTGATATTGCCGTCCATCTTACCAAACGTTGCGATAGGATCCCCATAAGATCCGCCGCCGACCTTTCTGTAAAGGATGAATCCGTCAGCGCCCTCTACGTTTTCAATATAGACGTTGGCGATATTGCTGTGACGCTGTTCTGCCGCGATGGCAGGTCCTGCGCAGACTGCCTGTCCCTTTACGCCCTTCGCATTATAAGCACCCTTCACAGCCTTGCCGCTTACCTTCTTGTAGGCTGCTACGCTGTAAACATATTTTGCACCCGGCTCACATTTGGTATCGATATAGGAAAGTGTATTCTTGCCGGTTACTTTCTTGATCTTCTCATATCCGTCATCTTCGTCACCGGTGCCGCGTCTGTAGATATAATATCCGCTGGCGTCGGGAACCAGTCTCCAGGAGATCTTGATCTGCTTTCCGGATACAGACTCAGCAGCCACAAGCTTCGGCGTTGCCGGAACAGCTTTTACTTTATAAACAGCGGATGCGGGGCTCAGAACCTTCTTGCCGTCTACTCCTGTGGTGTAAGCCTTCAGAACAAATTTGTAAGTCGTACCACATTTCAGCTTCGTTGCCGTGTAATTTGTTTTGGTGATATTCTTCTTAACAACCTTGAGTTTTCCGTTCGCTTTCTGTGTATAAAGGTTATATCCTTTTGCTCCGTCTACCTTGTTCCAAACCAGTTTCACCTTCTTGGTGTTAATGGTGGTATAGGATTTGATCTTCGGTGCTGCCGTCGTCAATACGATAGAGGAACCTGTCTCGTTTGCGTTGCTGTAAATCTTGACCGCAGCGTTTCCTGCATCCGGCGCAAAGGAAAGGACTCTGTATGTATAGGTCTTTCCGAGCTGCAGACCCTGTGTATCTGTATAAACGATGGTACCCTTGTCATTGATCTCAACGAGAAGCTCAAATTTACCGTCTTCATTCTTCTTCTCGATCCGGTATCCGGCAGCATTTGCAACCCGGTTCCAGGAAAGCTTGATGGCAGAAGTGTTGACTACGGATAATGTCGGCAGAACGGGAGTCGTGGGCTTGATCTCAAAATAGAGCTCTTCTGAACCGGTATAAGAACCCGCACCAGTTACAAGCAGTGTTGCTTTTCCGATCTCTTTCTTATTCTCCGAAGTAATAGCAACTGTAAAGTCCGTACCCTGAACCAGTGTCTTGCCGGTGCTCTTATCAACGATCGTTACCTTCGGTGTCAGATCGCTTCCGGTATAAACAACGGATGCCGGATCAATGACTGCTTTGACGATGTTGCTGTTCTCGGTGGAATTAATGGACGGCGCTATGGTGAAATCCCAGTCCTGCGCTTCCTTCTCTGCTTCAGGCGTGTCGGCGCCCACCCAGTATTTCAGGGTATAGGTGTCATAGGTGTACTTTGCGCCGGCAAAATCCAGGATAACCTTTACCTTTGCCATGCTGCTGCCTGCTGACGCCTCGGGGGCAGAACTGCTCACGCCGAAGACCTTTTCCTGATTGGATTTGCGAACGATCTTGATATTGTAATTAACACCCGGCGTTGCGCTGAATTCGACCTCTTCTCTCTTTCCTGCCGCAAACTTCTTGGGCAGATCCTTTGCGGGATAAAACGCTGCTGTTGTTGTCTCCGCGCTGAGTTCCTCCTCTGCTGCCGCAATCTCATTCTCACTGACCGATGCCGGATCAGCCGTTTCTTCAGCAAATGCAGTCATAAGACCGGCCACGCTGAGAGCACCGGTAAGCAAAATACATAATAAGCGCTTCTTCATGTTGATACCATTCCTTTCGAAATTTATGTTGTGTTGTAAACTGTTATGTTATGAAAACCACGTTATTTACATAATACAACACTACATATAGATTCGTCAATCACGAAAAAGCGCTATTTCTTGTGTTTTTCTTAATACTTCATGAAGATTTCCCGGTTTCAGCCCTCTACGATCAAAAACCTGCCGTCTCCGACAGCAAATACTTCCGGCGCGTCGGTAATGCTCTTCTGATCGTAATCGGACACATCGAGTCCTTCTTCATCAAAATAGTTCCATACTTCTTTCGCACTGCCGAGTACCACCGCAAAACTTTCCTCCAAGAATGCCGCGGCTTCTTCCCGGGTTTGGGCGATCCGCTCGGGATAGAGTTTTTCCTGCTGCTGTAAAAAAGCGTCTAGTACTGCGTCATCATAATCCGGCATAACGGTTTCCTCCTGAAATCTTTTTCTGTTTTGTTTTCCTTTTCTCCGGCCGGCCCGGCTCATTGTGTTCCTTCAATCATCGCTTCGGGAAACTGATCATATTGCATTTACCGCTTCATCCCGGATTTCCCGTTTCCGGCGTAAATACTCTGGTCTGCATCATACTGGTCGCCCTGGCCAGTTCTTTTGTGCGGCGCACTGTTTCCACACAGAAGGTTTCCTGCGCGCATAAAAGACGTTTGCCGCGCTTATCCACTTTTTCATAGGTATCAAAGGGCGAAAGCAGGTGTGCTTTGATGGTATCCGCCAGCTGAACCTGCAATACATGAATTGCTTCTTCTTTCAGATCTTCCTGCTCGATGGGGAACAGGATCTCCACCCTGCGCTCTAAGTTTCTCGGCATCCAGTCTGCGCTGGCCAGGTATACTTCGCTGTTTCCGCCGTTTTCAAAATAGAAAATACGGGCATGCTCCAAAAAGTTTCCGACAATGGAACGCACCGTGATATTCTCGCTCACACCGGGAATTCCGACCTTGAGTGAGCAGATACCGCGGACGATCAGATCGATCTGTACACCTGCCGTGGAAGCCTCATACAGAGCGGCTATGATATCCGGATCACAAAGGGCGTTCATTTTTGCCACGATCCTGGCCGGATCACCCGCTTTGGCATTTTCCATCTCCCTGCGGATCATATAAAGGAATTTATCCTTCAGCCACAACGGTGCCAGGGAAAGCTTATTCCAGTTCTTCGGCTCCGAATAACCGGAAAGCATGTTAAAGACTGCCGTCGCATCCTCGCCGATGGCTTCCCTGCAGGTCAAAAGTCCCATATCCGTATAGAGTTTTGCAGTTGCGTCGTTATAGTTTCCGGTACCCAGATGCACATATCTGCGGATGCCGTCATCCTCTTTGCGCACCACCATGGTGATCTTGGAATGGGTCTTCAGGCCCACCAGACCGTAAATAACATGGCAGCCTGCCTGCTCCAACATCTTGGCCCAGACGATATTGTTCTCCTCATCAAAACGCGCCTTCAGTTCCACGAGAACGGATACCTGCTTTCCGTTATCCGCTGCCTGTGCGAGAGCCTTGATAATGGGCGAATCACCGCTGACACGGTACAGAGTCTGTTTGATGGCCAGCACTTTCGGATCCTTTGCCGCCTGTCTGACAAAATTCACCACCGGATCAAAGGTTTCATACGGGTGGTGCAACAGAATATCGCCCTTTCGGATCTCATCAAAGATATCGCAATCCTCCGGGAGCCTGGGCACCGGCTGCGGCGTATAGGGTTTTACCTTCAGATGATCAAAGCCCTTCATGCCGTAGAGTTTCATCAAAAAAGTCAGATCCAGCGGACCCGGGATATAATAGATATCGTCCTCGGAAAGCGCCAGTTCTTCCTTCAGATGTTTCAGGAGTTTTTTGTTGATGCCCTCTTCCACTTCCAAACGGATGGCATCGCCGCGTTGGCGCTGCTTTAATTTATTCTCGATCTCTTCACGCAGATCCT
>JAFXQR010000166.1 GCA_017526985.1 Lachnospiraceae bacterium | reverse complement strand
GGGATCGGTATGTTCAAGGGAATCCTGGCATCTACGCCGGACTTTTCTACGATCGATGTAACCCCCAGCGGATATGCGACGAACCTGTATGACAGCGAAGGCCATCATATGCTGAAGCTGATCGCAGAGAACTCCAACCGTACCTATGTGACGATGGATAAGATTCCCAAATGTCTGGCGGATGCTTTTGTGGCAGCCGAGGATATACGTTTCTATCAGCACAACGGCATCGACATCCAGGGTATCATGCGTGCTTTTGCCATCGGTGTCAAGAACCGTCACTTTTCACAGGGTGCTTCCACCATCACGCAGCAGCTGATCAAAAACAATGTATTCTCCAACTTCACGGATGAGGAAGGCTTCGATAAGTTCCGCCGTAAGATCCAGGAGCAGTATCTGGCTCTGGAGCTGGAAAAGCGCATGACCAAGTCCGAGATCCTGGAAAACTATATGAACACCGTAAACCTGGGACACAACACCCTGGGCGTGCAGGCCGCATCGCTGCGCTACTTCGGCAAGCCGGTCTATGAACTGAATCTCTCCGAGGCTGTCACCATCGCAGGCATCACCCAGAACCCTTCTGCCAATGACCCGATCCTGCATCCGGATACCAACGCCGGCCGTCGTAAGCGTGTGCTGGACCAGATGCTGGATCTGGAAATGATCAGCCAGCAGGAATATGACGATGTAATGGCAGATGATGTGTATGCGCGTATCACGGAAACCAACACCTTAGTTGGTGAAGCAGAAGTATATACCTACTTTGAAGATGCCGTGATCGAATCTGCCGCCAAAGACCTGACAGAAATGTTGATCAAAAATGGTTATTCCGAAACGCAGGCTTCCAAAAACGCTTACAACCTGATCTACAGCGGCGGCTTGAGCATCTATACCACTCTCGACCCGCAGATCCAGTCCATCGTAGACGAGATCTATACGGACGAAAGCAATTATCCGGCAAATACCCGGTGGTACTTAAACTATCGTGTGTCCATCCAGCATGCGGACGGCAGCACAACAAACCACTCCACCGAGATGTTCAAGGCATTTTATAAGGAACACGATTCCAACTTCAATATGATCTATTCCTCACAGGATGCGGCTTATGAGGCGATCCAGAACTATCTGGATAATGTGATGATCGGTGGCGACGAAGTGATTGCCGAGAGCGTGACCTTAACCCCGCAGCCGCAGGTATCTCTTACCATCGAGGACCAGCACACCGGTTATGTGGTGGCAATGGTCGGTGGCCGCGGTGCCAAAGAGACCAGCCGTTCCTTAAACCGTGCTTACAATACCACCCGTCAGCCGGGTTCCACTTTCAAGGTGGTATCCACTTATGCTCCGGCGCTTGACTCAGCCGGGATCACACTGGCGGATGTATTTATGGATGCACCCTTTAACTATGTAAACGGCCGTCCGGTTTCCAACTGGTACGGACGCAACAGCTATAAGGGGCCTTGTACCGTGCGCTACGCTATTGAGCAGTCCCTGAACATCATCGCGGTAAAAGTACTGACCGTGATCACCCCGCAGGTCGGCTATGATTACCTGCTCGACTTCGGCTTCACTACGCTGGTAGACCGTCGTATTGATTCCTCCGGCCGTGTGCACTCCGATATCCAGCAGGCTCTGGCTCTGGGCGGTATCACCGATGGTGTCACCAACCTGGAGCTGAACGGTGCTTATGCGACCATTGCCAATGGCGGAGTGTATATGGAGCCGATCCTCTACACCAAGATTGTAGGTCACGACGGTGCGATCCTGATCGACAAAACAGACATTCAGGACCAGCATCGCGTTATCAAAGAAACCACAGCTTTCCTGCTGACAGACGCTATGGTGGATGTAGTGACCAAGGGTACCGGTACTTCCGTAAACTTCGGCAATATGGCCATCGCCGGTAAGACGGGTACGACCTCCAGCTACAAGGATGTATGGTTTGCAGGCTACACACCGTACTATACCGCAACTTGTTGGACCGGTTACGACAACAACGAGGATCTCTCCGGTGATGAGAAGAACCTCTCCAAGAAGATGTGGCGGACCGTTATGCAGCGGATCCACGAAAACCTGGAATATCAGGCCTTTGATATCCCGAACGGCATCGTCACCGCAACCGTCTGCCGCAATTCCGGACTGCGTCCGATCGCCGGGCTTTGTGATGGCCATCTGAAGACCGAATACTTCGCCGAAGGCTCACTACCGACCGAAACTTGTAACTGTCACTATTCCGGTAATGTATGTGTTCAGTGTGGTAAACCGGCAACGGATCTGTGTCCGTTCAAGGTCCCCGGTGTAGTAACACTAAGTCCGCCGGAAAATCCTGCATTATACAGCGGCTCCAGCTACCGTGGCGGCGGTGCCGCCAAGTGTCCGCACGATGCTGAGTTCTTTGCCGATCCGAACTACCGTATGATCCTGGAACAGCAAAATGCAGAACTCCTGCAACAAGGCTATGTCTTCTCACTGGATGGTTACTGATCCGGATCCGTAAATTAAGACACCAAAAAAAGAACCGTTCCGATATCACTTCGGAACGGTTCTTTTTATCGTTTTGTTTCTTATTCCTCTACCTGCGGGATCTCGGAAAGCTGTACTTCTTCCTTGGTCTCATTTCCGTCCGCATCTACCACCTTGTAGTAGTAATCCAGGTAATCATTGTGGATGAAGCCCTCCTGACCATTGTAATGCAGCTTGGTCCATCCGATCGCCAGCACGCTGATCACCTCAAATTCCTCTCCGGCTCCGGCAGAGCCCAGCTTGTCATAATTGGTGCCTGCCCCGCTTCGTACATTGACGGTGCTGGAAGTATCCGGCGTCGCATAAAGTACCTTTTCTACCACCGCTTCTGCTTCGGTCGGTTCCGGCTGTTCGGTAGCTACTGCCACGGTACCGTTCTCTGCCGTCACCACCGGTACCAGCGGATCCTCCTGCTGTTGTTCCTGCGCCTGCAGGGGCACCGCCCCGCGTTTCCCGATCATAACGATCAGCAGGATGATCGTCAGTACCAACAGTACGATAAAGGCATCCAGTATGATGCTTAAAGTTTTCTTTCTCATTTGCGCTCCTTATGTTTCTCTTTTTTGCCCTCCCGGCCATGTTTGGCATTCAAAATCCCAAACGCTCTATAGTATAGCACAAATCTCCACGCTTGGCTACTCTTTCAGATTACCCCGCAATTGCTGCATTACCTCTGTATAATCCTCAAACGCCAGGATTGCTTCATTAAAACCGTGCTCCAGAGGTACCGGAATGATGTGCAGCCGCAACCAGCGGCCATCCACGCTCTGATAGATCAGCTCACGCTCAGACTGGTCTTCCTGCTGCTCCAGCAGACTCTGTCTGGAAACTCTGCTCCGGAAGCTGTCACGGTACTTTTCCAGCACATAAGCCTTGGCATAATGATCGATCGCTGCCTGGGCATCGTCAAACTGTTCTTCGATATATCGAAACTGCGGTGGTGTGGCAACGGAATGAAAACTGCCGTCCGGGATATTTACAAAATACACGCCGATATAGCGGGACGACAACGCATCCACCACGATCTTCTTTTCATTGCGTTCCGCTTCCACCCGTTTTCGCTCCGTGATGTCCATAAATGTCAGCACGCATTTACCTTCCATCCCCTGCATATAGGGCGGCTCAAACGCCGTGACCGCCATCCAGCTGACGGTATCGTTCATGGATGACATATATTCCTTGGAAATATTCTGGGCGCCCTCTGCAAATGCCGCCGAAAGCGCAGCAGCGGAAAAGCACGCCTGATATTCCCTCCTTTGCCGCTCATCCGGGATCAGCTCCTGCGCGATGTCCCGAAGCGTCTCATAATCCCCTGCTTCCGGAATGCCAAAGAGAAACGCATCCGCTTTGACCGTGGTATATTCCGACGTCTTCATATCCACCAGATAGATGGATCTGTACGCATTCCCCAGCGTCCGCAGGATGATCTCGCTCTGCCGGTCCTTACTGCCCAGAGACAGTTCCTCTACATCGCGCTCCGAGCATACGATACGCCCCTCCAGCTCATCCAGCTGTAAGAAACGCATCTCTGACCAGACATAGTCCTCATTACACTTTCTGCGGTACTGGAAGACATATTCGCCGTGCTCCAGAGCCTCGATCACCTTGGGCATATCCAGAAACATGGCAATCATCTTCGCATCATCCGGGTGAGAAAGCGCATTGATCAGATTCCGCTTCCATTCATCAAAATGTACGGGATGATAATAAACCGTCTGATCGTTGCCGTCCGCATCCCGCCATGTCGGTTTTAATAGCGTAGTCACTTCCCCGCTAAACTTATCGATCAGGAATATGTGCCGATAGGACCGTCCCAGCAGGCTGAAGATCTTATCCCGTTCTTTCTCCCCCTGATCGTCCGTCTGGGGGGTGATCAAAAAGCAATAGGCCAGGATGCCCTTACTCCACACCACCTTGCTGACGGTCACATTTTTGCGCTTGCCAAAACGGGAGCGTTCCACCTTGTATCGATAGGTACCACCCTCATTACAGCGTGCGGATGCCTTTTTGTAATCCTCGTGGTCCCACACTTCCGATACATGCGAGCCCATATGTCCGTTGGTCAGCACCGTCACCAGATGGTTGCAGTACAGCAGCTTTCCGTCCCGTCCACTGACCACAAAGATCGCCACATCATCCGCATTGTCCAGGATATTCATAATTCCCCAGAACTCTTTGATATCACTCATATCACACCCCCAAAGCCCCAATCATTGTCGTTAGTCTTTTTCCTTCAATATCTCCAGCACAAACGCCCAGGTCCGCCGCACACTTTCGATAGACAGGCGTTCCTTTGTCGTATGAATGTCCTGCATATCCGGTCCGATGGATACAGCGTCAAAATCTTCGATCTTCTTGGCCAGCACGCCGCATTCCAGCCCCGCGTGGATAGCTTCGATCACCGGTTCCTTATGATACATCTCCCGAAAGATCCGCGTCATTTTGTCCCGCAGAGGTGACTGCTCACGATACTCCCACTCGGGATAGGATGCGGAAACTTCCGCCTTTGCATCATATTTTTCGCCGATGGATACTACCTTGTCCCGTAGCGCAACCGACTCTTTGCCGACCATACTGCGCAACTCAAAATGCAGCTCATACTCCGATGCATTACATCTTGCAATTCCGCAATTAAGAGATGTCTCCACCAGTCCGGGGATCGCTTTGCTCATAGCCTGCACACCATCCGGTTCCTCCAAAAGCAGTTTCGACAGATACTGCGCCCGGCAGATATGATCTCCGGTGAACCCGGTCGTATCGACGACTTGTATGTTCAGCTTTAATCCGTCATCGATCCCCTTATACTCTTCCTGCAGGATTTTTTCCTCTTGTTGGATCCATTCACAAAACGCGCTCTGATCCTGCTTTCGGATCTCCAGGCATAAGACGGCACCGTGAGGGATGGCATTATCAGCGGTACCGCCATCCAGCATATTCAGCCCCACAGGGAACTGTTTTTGCGCATCTGCCATAAGTCGCGCCATCACACGGATCGCATTGGCACGCCCCAGATGGATCATCTGTCCGGAATGCCCACCCTGCAATCCATTGAGCTCTATCCTGATCATAACCGCTTCTACGCTATCGGAATCATACTCTATGCTTTCCAGCCAGCCCTGCTCATCCAGCTCACGCCATTTTTCAACCGTAACATCCTCCGGATCCTTGCGGACCACCACACGCACACCGCCGGCACAGCCCACGGTAAAGATGCCCTCATCCTCAGAGTCCAGATTCAGCATCCGCTTGCCCTGCAGCACCGAAGCATCCAGACCTACGGCACCTTCCATGCCCACTTCCTCATTGGTCGTGATCACCAGTTCCAGTGCCGGATGCGGAATGGTCGTATCATCCATCAGCGCCATCATCATAGCGACTGCAATCCCGTCGTCCCCACCCAGGCTGGAGCCCTTTGCATACACCCATTCGTCGTCATGGGTCACATCCAGCGGTGTCGTCTCCATATCCACCGCCGGATCATCGTTTACCGCCACCATATCCATATGTCCCTGCAGGATCAGTACCGGTTCCTTTTCGTAACCTTCACTGGCCGGGAGCTTTACAATGATATTCTTTTCCTGATCCTGAATCACTTCGAGACCGCGCGTCTTCGCAAACGCCGCCAGGTGATCACTGATCGCATCTACATGATAAGAACCATGCGGGATCCCGCAGATCTCTTCAAAGAACCGAAACACCGCTTCCGGTGCCAAATCCGTTAATTTTCCCATCCCAAAACCTCGTAATCAAGCATTTTTAGCACGCCTTTTTTATAACAAAACGGATGCTCTGTTTCAATTATAGCAAAATTAAAAAATATCGCAAATGTGGAAAAATACTCTGTTTCTAACATAAAAAAGGCCATCGGAAACCGATAGCCTTTGCATCTTCGTATCTATATACTTATGCGATCTTGCTCTTTGCTACATCTGCCAGAGCGGTGAAGCCCTCTGCATCGTTTACAGCCAGATCAGCCAGCATCTTGCGGTTGATATCAACCTCAGCCAGCTTCAGACCGTACATAAACTTGCTGTAGGACAGACCATTCAGTCTTGCTGCTGCGTTGATACGAGCGATCCACAGCTGACGGAACTGACGCTTGCGCTCCTTGCGGCCTGCGTAGGAAGAAGCCAGTGCACGCATTACGGACTGCTTTGCTACACGGTACTGCTTGGAACGGGCACCACGATAACCCTTTGCCAGTTTCAATACTCTGTTATGTTTCTTCTTGGCGTTTAAGCCACCTTTAATTCTAGCCATTGTTTTCTACCTCCAACTAATTAATGTAACTTGCGTTTTCCAGATCGATCCTGCTTCCGAATTACAGATTTACAGATACGGAAGGATCTTCTTCATGTTCTTTGCATTCGTAGCATCTGTTACGATATCCTGGCGCAGATTTCTCTTAAGCTTTGTAGACTTCTTGGTCAGAATGTGACGCTTATACGCCTTGTTCCGGATCAGTTTACCGGTACCGGACTTCTTAAATCTTTTAGCCGCTGCTCTGCTTGTTTTCATCTTAGGCATTTCTTTTTCCTCCTGACTTTCCTCTAAAATTCTTTGTTTGACCGCACATACTCCCGCGGTGCTTCTATCTCATAATGCGTTCCCATTCGGGCCGTCTTTATGACTTATTTTTTTGCTGCGAGGAACATGGTCATGGACCGTCCCTCAACCTTTGCTGCCTTTTCCACGGTTGCCACATCTGCCAGTTCGGTAGCAATGTCATCCAGAATGTGCTTGGAATTTGCCATATGTGCCATCTCACGTCCACGGAAACGCAGTGTCATCTTTACACGGTTTCCCTTGGCCAAGAACTTTCTGGCTGCCGTCACTTTGGTATTTAAGTCATTGGTGTCAATATTCGGAGACAGACGGATCTCTTTGATCTCAACCTCGTGCTGTTTCTTTTTCTGTTCCTTCTCACGGCGTTTCTGCTCATAGCAGTACTTTCCGTAATCTACCAGTCTGCATACCGGCGGTTTTGCAGTCGGTGCGATCAGTACCAGATCCACCTCAGCCTCATCTGCAAGGCGCTGAGCTTCCTGGATCGACATTACGCCCAAAGACTCGCCGTCTACACCTGTAACACGTACTTCTTTTTCCCTGATCTGTCCGTTGATCAAATTTTCGCTAATGGCTTTATACCCCCTTCTGGTCACCAACAATGAAAAAATGGATGCTGCGCAAGCATCCACTCCGATATCACATCAACCACAAAAGGTTATCTGAATTATCTGACGCCTGAAGCCCATTCGCCGCAGGGTGAGAGTGTAAACTCTGCTTGCACTGTAATAAGATACCACGATACGCTGCGGCTGTCAAGCAGATTTTTGTATCCTGCCCGAACTGCCGTCAAACACCTTACACCGGGTCATTTCCGCCTTCCGAAACCGGCTCTGCCACTGCTTCCGGTACGCTCTCCGCAATCTCCGTACTTTCTTCTGTGATATCCACATACTCGTATGGCTTGCGTGCCTGCTCCCGTGCTGCCTTCCGACGCGCGATAAATTCCTTCAATTCCTTCTTATGAATCGTCAGCGTGGAAAATTCCCACTCCATACGCTTGATCGTATCCTTATCATTCGCCGCCAGCGCGGTCTCGTATGCCACGATCACTTCTTCCTTCAGGTTTTCCACCATATTGCTGTGAACCGGCTTTAAGGGATTGTCATCCCGCTGCCGGAGTACCCGTTCCCATTCGTTTTCTTTTGCATCTGCTGCCATAAACTGATTTCCTCATCCTCTGCTGCTCTGCAATCCTTTGGACGCTCTCACAGCAGCTCCCCTTTAACTTTTTTCATCTACAGGTACGATTATACACGATAACATCATAGATCGCAAGCATTCCACCACGCCCGGTATCGCTCCGCAGCATGCACGCTTCCGGCGTCAAACCGTAACAATACGCCTTTTCTCCCGCCGATTAAAACATTTCGGCAGAGCTATGCGATAGTCACATAGTCCTGCCGAAGTATCATGCTGTTTTTCTTTGATACTATGATTGCTTTATTACTGTCTCTTCTTATTATCTACCACATCAGCAATGAGCGCTTCGAATGCATCCAGGGAAAGTGCTCCCAGGTCTTCACCGGTTCTGGTACGTACGGAAACCGTGCCGTTCTCGATATCCTTATCGCCCAGGATCAACATGTACGGGATCTTCTCCAACTGAGCGTTGCGGATCTTGTACTTCAATGTATTGGAGCTGGTATCGATCGTCAAACGGTACTTGTTCTCCAGCTTCTTCGCTACGCTCTCGGCATATTCCACTGCTCTGTCCGTAATGGTCAGGATACGGATCTGCTCCGGTGCCATCCAGGTCGGCAGCGCGCCTGCATACATCTCGATCAGGTATGCCAGGGTTCTTTCGTAGCAGCCCAGGCTGGTTCTGTGAATGATGTACGGCAGTTTCTTCTGTCCGTCGCTGTCGATATAGTACATACCGTACTTCTCTGCCAGAAGCATATCGATCTGGATCGTAACGATCGTATCTTCTTTTCCGAATACGTTCTTGTACTGGATGTCCAGCTTCGGTCCGTAGAACGCCGCCTCATCGATACCGATCTCGTACTGTACACCCAGGTCGTCCAGGATCTTCTTCATGGCAGCCTGTGCCATTTCCCACTGCTCCGGAGTTCCTTCGTACTTGTTATTCGGGTTTGCCGGATCCCACTGGGAGAAACGGAAAGTACAGTTGTCCAGCAGTCCTACCGTACCCAGGAAATATTTGCACAGATCAAGGCATCTGCTGAATTCCTCTTCCAGCTGGTCCGGACGGATCATCAGATGGCCCTCGGAGATCGTGAACTGTCTTACACGGATCAGGCCGTGCATCTCACCGGAATCCTCGTTACGGAACAGGGTAGATGTCTCACCCAGACGCATCGGCAGGTCACGGTAGCTTCTTTCACGGTTTAAGTATACCTGATACTGGAACGGGCAGGTCATAGGACGCAACGCGAAGCATTCCTTCGTCTCATCGTCCGGATCGCCCATGATGAACATACCGTCACGATAGTGATCCCAGTGACCGGAGATCTTATACAGCTCTCTCTTGGCAAAGAACGGTGTCTTGGTCAGCTGATAGCCGTTCTTCTGCTCCACATCCTCTACCCAGCGCTGCAGCAGCTGAATAACTCTTGCACCCTTGGGCATGATGATCGGCAGACCCTGGCCGATATAATCTACAGTTGTAAAGTATTCCAGCTCACGTCCCAGCTTGTTATGGTCGCGCTTTCTGGCTTCCTCTCTCTGGGTCAGGAACTCGTCCAGCTCTTCCTTGCTCTGGAACGCGATACCGTAGATACGCTTCAGCATTGCGTTGTCCGAATTGCCGCGCCAGTATGCGCCTGCTGTGGATAAAAGCTTAAAGCCGTTATGCTTTACATAGCCCGTGGAATTTAAGTGCGGGCCAGCGCACAGATCGGTAAACTCGCCCTGCTTGTAGAAGGAGATCTCCTCGCCTTCCGGCAGATCGTTGATCAGCTCTACCTTGTACGGCTGGTCCTTCATCAGTTCCAGTGCCTCATTCTTAGGCAATACAAATCTCTCCAACGGAAGTCTTTCCTTGCAGATCTTCTTCATTTCCTTCTCGATCTCTTCCAGTACTTCCGGAGTGATTGCCACATCGAGATCCATATCGTAATACCAGCCTTCATCGATCGCAGGACCGATCGCCAGCTTTACCTCCGGATACAGTCTCTTTATCGCCTGCGCCATGATATGGGAGCAGGTATGCCAATAGGTCTTCCGAAACTCCTTGTTTTCAAATGTGTACTCTTTTGATTCTTCTGCCATGTTGCTACACCTTCCTTTCTTATAATGAATATGTCATTGTTTCCTTGTTTGCACAGTATCGCCTGATCCTATACGTTTGGACGACAATGATACTGCAAACAAAAAATCCCTTGCACACAGTTACTGTATGCAAGGGACGAAATAACAATAGTCTTTCCGCGGTTCCACCCTGATTACCGACTTGCTGCCGGTCTCTCTTTTGACGATAACGGAATCACCGGGCACCGATTAAGGGCCTGCTCCGGGGTGGTCTTCACTTTGCTTTCCGCCGCAGCGCTTTCAGCCGGTGACGCTGCTCTCTGTTGACTTCCGACAAAACTACTGTCCCCTTCAACGCATTAGGTATGAAATTCAGCAGGATACGGGAGTCGGACCCGCCTCTCAAGCTTGGGAAGCTTGCATACTACCGATGTACTAATCCTGCGTCTTGAAACCCTATTGTATAAAGGATTTCAGCATTTGTCAAGGAAAATTGTACCAATTTTGTACCAAAAGCGCAAAAGAATTCCTAGTTCATGGCCAGCTTTTTCATCTCTGAAATGATCTGTTCATCCGTCGGATGAACATACAAATTCATAGTTAACATAATATCGGAATGACCTAAAATAATCTGTAAAGTTTTGGGATTCATATTCTTTTCAATGCATCGCGTTGCAAAAGTGTGTCTCAGACAATGCATCGTCAGATTATCGATCCCGATCCGCTTTGCGATTGCGGTTAAACTCCGATTATACACCTGACCTCTGGTCGGCAATCCTTCCTCATTCAGGAACACATATTTCTCAAAACCGTTGGAATGGCCCTGCTTTATCGGAATGATTTTTCTTTCATCCCGTTTCCGGCATAAGACTTTGTATGCAGCATCATCCAGATAGATCGTACGGTACCCCTTTGTTGTTTTAGGCGAATTCTCCTTGAAACACTTTTCATTCTCATCAAAGTAAAGTGTTCCTGTCACCTGAAATGTACGCTCTTTCCAATTGATATCGGTCCACTTCAGCGCAGAAAGCTCACCACATCTCACTCCGGTGTGAAGGGCAAAGATGAATTCGTCATAATGGCTGCTGAATTTGCCGCCTTCTTCGAATTTATCCTGCTCCGACTGCGATAATACCCGTCTCTCTTTGGTTCGTCTTGGCGGGCACTTAAGCTCCAGATCATCCATCGGATTCTCCGCGATCAGTCTTTTACGCCTGGCCTCTTTTAAAACAGAGTTCATTATATACTTGATCTTGGACATGCTGTCGTTGGCATCATCTTTTTCCCGCGCATTTCTCCAGACCTTTTCCACATGCCACGGCAATATCTCACAGACCTTCGTATCACCGATCAGTGGCTTGATCCGCCTCTCATACCGTTCACGATACAGCCGGATGGTATTATACTTTGCCGCCCGTTCCAAAATGATCTTGTCCTGCATCCATTCTTCAAATAACTGGTCAAATGTGATATTGCTGGGTGTGATCACCTTGGAAGTGGGATCATATCGATGCCGGTCCTCATACTTTTTGTTTTCCAGCCATTTTACCGCTTCGTTCAAATCCGAAAAATGTTTTTGAACACGCTCTCCGTTTAATCTTGTAAAGCGAGCAAGGACATAACCATTCTTTTGATATGTGATTCCCGGAATTTTCTTTTTTCTTCCTCTCTCTGCCATAGCCCTCCTTTCTGAACAGAGAGAACACCTATGGCAATTATACCATAGGTGCCCCTTCTTTTCTATAAATAGCAATGTTTTATCAGGTAGTCCTCAAAACCGGTTCGCCGTATCAGATACTTGTTCCCTACTCTTACTGTAAAGTTGCTGTCCGGCTCCTTTGCCAGTTCACGGATCTTTTTGGTCCCGATACTTGTATAGGCCGCCGCCTCCTCGATTGTCAGAAGAAACTTACGGTCAATCGCTACATCATATTTCTGATCCATATCCATCCCCCCTCATCAATAGTGTTCGAGCAGCCACGCCATTACATCATTCGGTTTCCAATCCGATCCAGCCGCTTCCAGCACATCATATACATAGATTCGATTGGCCCTGCCAAGCCCCCGATGTTTTCTTTTGATCAACTGATGCTTTTCTAATTCTTTTAAAAGCTCATTGATCTTTTTATTTCCGTAATTCGTGATCTGCATCATATCCTTGATCGTATAATGGATAAAAATGCATCCCTGCTCATCGCGCCATTTTGCTCCGTTCATTTCGGAGAGTTGTCTGCGATCCAGCAAAAACATATACAATGTCTTCGCCTCGCAAGACAGATCCTTATACCTCGGATTCTCATAAAGCATCTTCGGCGCTCGATAAAAACTATTTGTCTTGTTGTTCATTTCTCTTTCCTTCATTTTTCAGTTTCTCTCTTTCTGATAGTATTTCTGTCGTTCTGATTCCGATCATTTTCAAGCATCCGTTCCAGATCTCTCCGGTTATGATCCAGCACCTCCATCCTGGCAAGATCAACGGTCGCATCCGAGAGCATTATTTCAGTCTGCTGATAGTCCTGCTGCAAGCGGTCAAGCTCCTTTCTCCACGCTTTCGGATTGATCTTTTTATCCGGCTCCGCGATCATATCCTTAAGCACATTCCGGTAGATCTTGTATGTATTCAGTTCTGATCGGTGATTCGTCTCATATTCTTTTGCCTTACTCTTTGCCAGGAATCCAAGCGGCTTACCGTTTCTCTCTTCTGCTTTCTTCAGTTTCCAGTATTCCCCATTGATCTGCTGATACGGTTCATATTGTTCGTGGAAATTTAACAGTTTTTCCAGATAAGCCTTGCGGTTGCTCATATTATTTTTTTCGGTGACAAGTCTGTCATACTCCGCCTGTGCCGCTTTCTTATCCTTCTGCATCTCCACAAAATTCGTCCAGCCTTTCCCCTTCACATAGACTTCCATTTTGGTTCGGTCCTGCAACGCCGCCCGATCCGAAACAGCAGCGATAAACTTTCCTTTCACGATCGGAAGCGTCAGCCGATTCCTATTACGTGCTGCCATCTTCCGGATCATATCAAGGATCTCGCTCTTAAAGGTTTCCGCAATGGTAATGGGAATTGCCATCACATCCGCAAGTTCTTCCCTTGCTTTTTCATAAGCGACGCGAGCAGCATTGAGGATCATATTATGCGCTATGATCTCACGATTGATATCTCCCCGGATGGTTCGTATCCCGGCTCTCTCCATAGCGCTTGCTTTCTCCCCCAAGTGGATCTGCGGTGTGATATCAATCCCCTGTTCCTTAAACGACCGATACTCCCAGAAGTCATCCGTCATACCAAGCTTTGCATTGGCGGAATTGATCTCAGCTGCCAGTTCTTTCCGCCATAGTGTTGCATACTTCTGGTCATCCCAATCGTTAGTCTTAATCGTTGTACACTTCCATTGCTTCCGGTTATGCTGATCCACCTTCTGCTTTCCCGTCTTTTTATCAATGACCGGAATACGCTCGCCATTCTCATCCGTGAGATAAACCTTCTTCTGTTTCGGCATCCATCTTCCCTGATCGTCAATGCTTCGGAGCGTGAGCATAATATGGCAGTGAAGATTGTGTTGCCCTTTCTCGTTCTCGGAATCATGTATGCCAAACTGGACGCACATCCCCTTCGATACAAACTGCTTTTCGCAGAATTCTTTTACGAACATAGTCGCAAACTGATAGGTCCACAAGTTCGGCAATTCAATCCTCCAGGTTCTTGCAAGCTGTGCTTTATCACTTTTCTCATACATTTCAACCGAATTCCATAGTTTTGCCGGATCCTTATATTCTTCCGGCGCATTCTCCGGAAGCAGCACTTCAGAATGCACCAGATCCTCAGCATACTTTGGATAATATGTTTTCCCGTCATATTCGGAAAACATCTTTTCGCGGCAAATGTAGCCGGACTGTTCCACGGCAGAATGTCCGCCTTGACACTTTTCACTTCTGCCGCAAATCTTCATACGGGTGCTTATATATTTAACTGACATCCATATCACCTGCTTTCCGCCATTGTGAACGGATGCCAGTCCACCCTTTTGTCAGAGCAAAAAATAAGGCCGGTGAAGCTCTGCTATTCAGAACCTCGCCGACCTTTTTCTTCTTTGCAGGGTAGGTGTGCCTGCACACCGGAGGGGAAAGCGTAGCGTCCCCTCTTGGCTGCCCCCGGCAGACAACCGCTGTCCGCAGGACGCTCCCGGCCGGGCGCACGGTACCACCTCCGGTGGTATATCTGTGCGCACCGAGAAAATCTCGGTGAAAGACCACATTAGTTATCGTCCCCGGCACTGCTCTCTTCCTCCGCATCATAATCGCTCTCTTCCGTTTCGCCATCGTACTCCTCCTCTCCGTCATTTTCCGTATCCGGATCCGTTTTTTCCTTCACTACCGTTCGGATCATGTTCTGAACATCCTTCAGGCTGAATGCGCAGGCAATGATCCTGTTCATTTCCAACTCATTGAAGTCATACGCTTCCGGAAAATATTTGACCACGCAACCACCCATCATATACTTGTGCCGGTCTTGTTCTTTCCGTTCCCTTTCCTTCTCTTCCCGCAGAACCTTCTTGTACTCCGCCTGTGCCTGCCGGAGTTTCAACTCCGCCCTTGCTACTTTTGTTGTTTTTTCTTCTTGTGTCATTTTGATTCTCTCCTTTTTTGTTTTGTAATTTTTATACTAAAAAGGCAGTTTTAATAATCCTATGATTATTCAAACCGCCTATAGTTCCTTAAATATTCTTTTTTACTAGATTTAGATCAATCAGAACTCTATCACACCTACCTAACACTGAATATATTATTATTCAGAATTCGTTATTCTCCAATCTCCATCAATTTTCTCAACCTGAACATGGATGGTTTGAGCTGTCTCCCTCCCACCATTTACTAATTTTTTTAACTCTCTTACCCATTTATCACCACACCCCATTGCTGCAAAATCAAATATTTCAATCATCATCTCTTTATCTGATTTTCCGTATAACGTATATAGCAACCACGATTCGTTTTGTTCAACATAATTCTTCATATCATCTAGAATCATGTTCGTTACATCCACATCCGAATCCACCTGAAGCATGTAAAGCTTTACATCTGCTAATACCTTTCCATCTACATATCTGACATTTTCCATCTCATATCTAGTAAATTGAATAGCTCCAACCATAATTTCTGCCAGTTGATCCAAGGTTTGTCTTCCGAAATAATTTAATTCCATATAGCTAATTTGTCCTTCAAAAAAACTATCAGCAAGAGCCTGTGCCCAAATATCCTTCGAATACAGCATCACAAATGCATCTAATACATCCGATCCATCTTCTCCCATAAATTCTTCGCTGACCGTTTGCTTTATCTGATATGTATCTCTATTCATAAGTCCTTCAGCAAACAGTTGTACAACTTTTTCAGATTCTGTTATCGCTTCTTGAATATTCGATAACTCTTTAACTGCCTCGTCTAAAATTTCTCTATTTGAGACTATACTCTTCTGCTCCTCCGTCAGCAAATCATATTGCCCCTGTATTCTTTCTATCTCCTCTTTCTTCTCTAGAGTCACCTCTCCTATAGCAGATATTTCTTGCTCCACATTTTGAGCACATAATCTGTTATACTCATTCCTTGCTTCTTGTATTAATTCACCATTTTCTATATACCTTAGGCATTTAGGTGAAAGAGAAGCATACAATGCTTCGGCATATTCAATTTTATTTTTACTATCCAAATCAATAGAATTCAATTCGTTAATCGCTTCTATAGTCGAATTAACTAAATTCTTTTCTTCTGGATTAAGATAATATTTTGTAAAATATACCGTCAATCCTGATATAACAAGTATCAAGATTATGACTACAGATATAATTATCGGTAATTTGCCTTTTGTTTTCTCTACAAACATTTTGCGAAAGCGTTTCCACTTGCACGCAGGACATTCATCTAAATTATAAGCATAATCCTTCCCACAGATATCACATTTTTTCATCGGTATTTTTATGTCTGAATTCGATCCAGAGATTGTCTGATGGCTAGATGTTGTCTGTTTTTTCTTACTATTTCCTATGACAGCTCGCAATAACAGACCAATAACTATCCCAACCGCTCCCGCTATTAGCAGATAATATCCCAATTCTCTGTTATATAGCCCAGAAAGATCATAAGTTCCATACGATTTTTCCTTAATTATCATTTCTACATGATATATTTCATAAAAAGATAATGCAGTTGTAAATAAAGCATCCAACGCCCCCAAAAAATCTAACACAACAATTCCTTGAAGAAATAGCCCCAGTATTGCAATGATTGCCATAACAATCAGGATCTTTCCATCCCCTTCAATCAGCCTAGCACTCGTCTTACTCCCAAAAAATGTTACAGATATAAATGGCATAAATAGACTGATTATCAAAAGAAAGCCACTAAAGAATTCTACTATATCTCCCGGTCTTTTCCATACTTCCCATGATTTTGCATCTGTTGGCTTTTCATGCAAATTCCAACCTTCTAAATTTGCTCCGCATTTAGAACAAAATTTGGAATTATCTATATTTTCCGTTCCACATTTATGACAAAACATAATTCTCCTCCCTTCCACCTATGAACTATCCCACCTAATATACCTTTAGAATCATCATAAACTGCTACCATAATGACTTTAAATAACACTCTACATGATCGTATTCATCAAAACATCTTAATTCAACCGAATGCGAAGTTCCGGGAGCAATTTCTCCACTATCATATTCTGTATTTGTATATACAAGCTTTCCGTTTTTATCAAAAAAGAATCCCTGTACTGCCCATATCGTTTTAGTCTCATTACTATTGTTTGTTATCTTGACAATAACATTGTTTAAATTACGCTGCTTCGTTAGTTCCAACCCTTGATATAAAGAGCTAGAACCAGAATTGGCTTTATAAGTCAGATTGTAATCCACATGATCAACATTAGACATATCTATCAAATAAAATTCCATAACCCCCTCTTCTTGAGGTCCCAAGCATCGTAAATGTCCACTTTCTGCACCGACGGCATTTCCCTTTGCATCATAGCTCGTCAGATTTCCTTCTATATTTGCCGTAACCGTCCCATTATTCTTTATGATAAGATAATATTGATATCTTCCTTTGTACTCTCTAATTTCAAAGTCTTTTTCAGATAAGTATTCTTGATGTGAATAAGAGTTATATGATGTACTATTAGTTCTGTACCCCGTTCTAGAAGAGCTAGTTGGCGTAGCTAGTTCACGATTTATCTGTTCCCCTGCATTCTGTACTACAAGGATCAATATTATAATTACAGTAATAAGAGCAAATCCTGTAAACAAATAGTATCCATTTTTCTTATCCCCAGAATTATTAGTATTATATTTTTTTAACAATTCAAAACCACAGTTATTACAGAAACGACTTCCATCTTCATTTTCTTTTCCACATTTCGGACAATACATCTTATCACCTCTCCATCTAAAGCTAAATATATACGAAGTCATTTTCAAACAAACTGTTTTCTACATTCTCAATTTCAAAATTGTACACATTCTCGCACTTATCATATTCCTCTTGTAATTAAAAGCATCTAGGTTTCCGAAAAGTGTACTATATCGAATTTTGTGTCTCATCAATATATACAGAATTGTTTGTATAATAATACTACAAATTGGTAAAAATATCCACAATATCAGGAATTTTCGGCATTGTGCACATTTTTCGACGCCTGCATTCAATATAGTACACAATTCGGAATTTTAGCCCTCATTCCGTAAGGTGGATTTCTCGTATTGCTTTGCCCGGTGGAAGAAGGTTGTCTGCGGCATCCCGCATTCTTTGGCGGCCTGCGCTACCGAGATTTTCTTCATCTTCCAGCGCTGGTAAACCTCATAGAAGTTCTCCGGCAGCGGTTTCGGTGTCCTGCCAAAATGAACACCGCGCGCTTTGGCTGCCGCAATCCCTTCCGCCTGTCTCTGGCGAATAGTGTTCCGTTCGTTCTCTGCCACATAAGAGAGCAGTGTCAGCACCAGATCACTTATGAAGGTCCCCAGCAAACTTTTCTCTCTCCTGGTATCAAGTAATGGCATATCCAATACATACAGATCCACTTGCTTATCTTTCGTGATCTGTTTCCACTGCTCCAGGATCTCACTGTAATTCCTTCCCAGCCGATCAATGCTCTTGATACAGATCAGATCATCGGCCTTTACTTTCCGCAACAACCGCTTATACTGTGGTCGGTTAAAATCTTTTCCGGACTGTTTATCCACAAAGATATTCTTCTCCGGTACACCCATTTCTGTCAGTGCGATGATCTGGCGGTCCTCGTTTTGTTCTTTACTGCTCACACGCGCATATCCGTACATCGTTCCCATTACACACCTCCCTGATTCATTTTCTGCATTCTATTTCTGGCCGCTTCTCTTTGCTCCGCCGATAATCGTCTCGGCTTACGATAACTAACGAACGACTTGGGCATCAGATAGGTCTTGTCGATATCTGATACCCTTGTTACCCGGTACTGCTCCGGAAACTCATTAACTAACGCATCTAATTGCCGCATAACGGTCCGATCTCTTGTATAGACCATTGCCATCTCTTCCCCGGCATTGAAATTGATAATGGTTTCCTGTTCTTCTTTTAAAAGTTTCATCTTCGCTTCCTCCTTTTTTTGCATAACAAAAAAGCAGCGGATCGCTCTGATCTACTGCTTTCTGCATTCTTTCTATTCGGTTCCATCTAAATGTGACCGCTCGGCATTATTATCGGCTCCACACTGCCTTTCTGTGTGCCACATATTATTTTTGCCATTATAACTATAACACAGCATTTTCTCGTTGAAAATACCCATTTGGTGAGAATATGTGTTGTCTTTGTGTCATTACACCTTATCTGATGAATATCTTCTATCAGATTCCGCTACTCGTCCTTCTACTCAGACTAAGTGATTGTCCGGATATAGGAGGTTTTAATACAAAATTTTCATCTTGAATTTATCTTTATTTCGCTATATAATTGAAACATAAAAAGGGTGTTACCTAGTGACGGTTAGCCCAAGCCAAAAATATCTTAAGTCAGAAAATGACCGCTATCCTTGCTGGGGGGCGGTCATTTCTGTGTTGTTTTCCCATGATGAAGGCCTATTGCATAACCTATGGTAAAGCAAGTACCCGCAAATCCGAGTACTGCGATCAAAGTTTCTACTGTAAGCATTCATACGCCCTCCTTTCGCCAGATTCCCTTTCGGGTTTCTATTTGATCGGAAGATCACAGTCCCTCCGTAGAGAGCTAACCGCCACCGTTTTCGATAACACCCTAGATTATTAGGCTACCACATATTGGCCATAATTGCAAAAAGAATGATCTCCCATCTGGTGAGAATAGGTGTTGTTTTTGTGTCGCCTTATACTATCTGTTTCAGGCGGATCAATCTTACTAAATCGGTGTTATTCTTCTCTTTCTTGTTACATTGTCCTTTCGCACCACGCAATCGTTTCCATATGGCAATACTATATGTTCCTTTGGAAACTTCTTGTATGTCCGGATGCGTACAGAAACGATTCTTTTGAACACAAAAAAAGAGACCAAGTCACAAGACTGATCTCTTCTCTGTTCTTTCCGCTTCTGACGAGTCTGATAGCCTTTGCTAATGGATTTCTGCCCTCCACACGCAGCCATCTGCTCATCCTCAGACCAAGCAGGGAATTGTACGCATTTTCAGTGTCTTTTTCAAATCCCGAATTTTTCCCTTCGCCGTTTCATAAGCGATCTTGCGCTCATCCGCGATATCCCACAGAGTGATTTCTTGCATAATATATCTTCGCAAAAGATCCTCATCCGGCTTGCCAAGCGTTTTTAAAGTGTTCGCAAAGAGATCAAACTCCACCTTCATCAGGCAAAGGTTTTTATACGCATCGATCACCCTCTCAGATAGTTCCATTCCATCCGGCAAACAATCTATCGGTTCATCATTTTTCAAACATTCATAAATCATTTTATGAGTATGTATTCTGTTCTTTTGCCCAATAAACTGATTACAGTATTCCGGCCAGGCTTCATTCATAACAGCCGTTTCGATCATATATGTTAAACAGAATTTCTCACATTTTAAAAGCGATTCCCGAATCCGAAAGTTATCATATAAGTATTCAAATCGCCTTGCCTTATCTGCTTTAAAATACTCCTTCGTTATATCTTTCCCTGTTCTCATTTTCTTCTCCGTCGAATATGTGTTCGATATGAATAATATCATGCGTAGCAAGAAAATGGAATAGTGAATTTTATAAACTTTTGTTTATTATTGTATCATTTGTCTCTATAATGAGAGCCGCACTGCATTATCTCAATGGTGTCCCCTATTATCCTAAATACAATGCGGTTTTTATCATCTATTCTCACGCTCCAATATCCAGCAAGATTACCCGAAAGCGCTTCCGGTTTCCCCGTACACTTATACCCGTTCCGATCAATGTCTTGTAAAAGACGATTAATTCTCTTAAGCGTTTTCTTGTCTTGTGTCTGCCAATAAAGGTATTCTTCCCAGGCTTCATCGTGCCATATTTTTTTCATCAGTCCTCCTCTATCAGCTCGTGCTCATGCATGTTTTTTCCGGCTTTTGCATCTGCTATCCGTCGTTCAAGTTCTTCCATATTGGATCTGCTGTAAAATGGATCGACAGATACCTCAAAGGGAATCCTCATTTCATTTCCAAGTTTTACCAGATAAAGATTTATAGCCGTCGACATCGTAAGCCCCAACGCATCACAAGCATATTCCGCTTTCTTCTTTACATCATCGTCTATACGCATACTCAACTGTGCCATAAGCTTTGCCTCCCATAAATATGACATGCATGAATGTATCTTAACTATTATAATTGTAACGCATTGTGTATACATTGTCAATGCGTTACATATTGTTGATTAATTGATATTTGCATCACGAGATATGTTTACACAGAGATTTTATGTAAACCATTTAGACTTTTATCTCCTCAAAAAAAGGTGTTCTTCTGTTCGTAACTGCAGATTCTGTTCTTTGTACCATTTTTGTACCAATTTGCTGCAAGAAATGCCAAAATTTGCCAAGATTTGCCAAATCAAAAAATCTCAGAAAGCCCGTAAATACTGCATTCTATTGTTTTGGGGAATTCTTTCGGCCCAGTACCGATGTACTAATCCTGCGTCTTGAAATCCTATTGTATAAAGGATTTCAGCATTTGTCAAGGAAAAATGGGCTCGTTTTAGACTAAAAGTATCATTTCTTTTATAATGTTTCCCGTCTTTTGACAAAGCACTGACATAACAAGTCCAGATACTGCTCTGCGCATTTACGATTTTTAAACCAGGGATTCAGTTTCCGTTTGTTGTATGTAAATCCAAGATGCTCCGATGTTATCCGGACCAATAAGTCTTCATAATACTGCTCCCATGTGCTGTATTCACATCCGTCGCAAAAATCATAAGTTCTTATCAACTCACCGCAATCAACAGATAGATGCCTTTTTACTTCGCTAAATTTCAATAAAATATACTCTAATGATTCCGGTGCAGAAATCACGATATTCCCCTTGATCTCTGCATACTTAAGAACCGCTTCAATATATGCGCCAAAAGCTGCTCCATCAACATTAACGCAGATTAGCCCCTCCTGTCTCCAGTTCTTTTTGAGCGTCCCTAAAACAGAAGCATTCCCACCGGCAGACACCACTTCTGTACCGGAAGAATCAAATGAATATTGCACCATTTCAAATCCTGAATTTGAATCCTCTGTTATCACCAATCCAAAATTCCCGTTACTATGTTCTTCTTCATATAGCTGATACATAGAAGTGGTCGTGTTTTCGCCCTTCTTCTCTGTAACAAACTCATATATTCCTGATATGGAGTAAGGAATCCCTGTAAATCCACCGCTGCGTGATACTATGACAGCATAGCAATCCGCTTTCCACAATTCTTTCTGAAAACTGTCACTATATATATATTCAACATCCTCATCCGCAAATATAACTGTATCATGAACAGAACTAAGGATTTTTTCCCAATCCGATGAGTTGGTCAATACGCAAAGTGCGGCAGATGCGTCGATCGTAATCTTTACTCCTGACTTCTTTCCAAATTCCAAATACTCCGAAATCAGTCGGAGCATGGAAGTCTTTCCGGTACCACTGTTTCCCTTGATCACAGATACTTTCCGTTCCAGTTCCAGCTTGTAGGTTGCTTTTCTTGAAACGACACTGATCACATATTTCCCTTTCATGCCTGTCCACCTCCGGTGTTTTTTACCGGCGCTCCTACAAGTTCCAGCATCTTCAGAACAAATTCTTCATGATTCTTAAGCATACTTCCATCGTTTATGCATGCAATCGGAGTAAGATGATCAGCATCACCAAGATCATCAAAAGAAATATCATAACCGCTCAGCGCACACTTTATATCCTTCTTTTCTGCTATATCGAGTAGCAACTTCTCGCAATTTCGTCCACATACGATCAAATCCGTATAAAATTCTTCCTCCTCATATAGAAGAATAAGTGCCTTGGCACCTCCGGAAAGTCGTTCTGGAGGTATCTGTCCGAGAACTGTCGACAAAATGCACTGTCTGTCCTGTACTTCCGAATGATCAACTACATCAATGACCTTCCTGACAAACGGATCATCAAACCAGACTTCATCATAGGTGTTATTGAAGTATGTATCCACGTTCAATATTGCGTCCTTATCATATCCAAAAAAAATGCTTAACATTTATACCCGCCCTTTCCTATGGGGTGAATACTTCCCGTTCCATATGCCCATCCTACACCTTACAATATTAGGGTGTCAATTATTTCAAACAAAACGGAAATGGGATCAGCATCTCGTTGTCCGTTTCAAAAAGATAGGTCTTTTTTTGTATCTGTTCCAGGTCCCTCTTTTCCCGGGTGTACTCCAGCTGTACATGCTGATTCGCCGTTATCACTTCTTCATTCGCATTTTCCCAGCCAATCTCATTCATGATCAGGCTCTCCAGCAGATCAAAGTTACATTGAGGAAATGCATAGTCTATGTTTTGCTTATCTTGCAGCATCCCGACAAAAGCAAATAAATTATCGAGAAATGTGTTAACGATTTGCATATTTATTTCTTCAGTTTCCCACCCAAGATACTCTATGTCTGTCCTTTCAACACCTTCTTCATAAACCAGATTTTGTTCTTCATAAACATTACTTTTTACACACGCAAAAACCCGGTCTATAATTTCCGTTCCTTCCCAGCCATTTATATAAGCGATTTTATCAAACATATTTTTCTGTCTGCCAAGCAGTGACAGAATAAATAAACAGGTATCCTGTTTATCCATTTTTTTCAATTCATCTCTGATCTCTTCTATCATTTTCATTTCGCAATCCTCACTTCCGCAAGCAGAATCCCGGTTCATTTTCTGCTTATTAGCTGTTTTTACAGTTCCGGATTCTTTAACTTCCATCCGATCTTATTTTCATTATATTTTATATGATAGCATACAAATAATCCAGCATTTTCTATATGTCATATAAACTCCGATATAGCAAAACCGCAGCTGCATAGAGCGTAGCTGCGGTCTGTTTCCGTACAATACTTTCTTTTATTTCTGCGGTGTTATTTTACCGTGCTTAATATACCCAATCCGGCTCCGGCTCTGATTCCGGAACCATTGCGCAATATACCATTTGATAATTTCTATTGGCAATAACATTGATGGTTCTATCCTTATATCCATCCGCAGATACCATCATTCGTATATATGGATGATCATGCTGGTATTTCAACTCGCCGTTTGCATCCGTATAATTGTATGTTGCATCGCTTCTATAGGATTGGCTTGTACGGCTGCTTGCGCCGTTCCACAGATATCCTATTTTAGCATTTTCAATCGGTTCCCCGGTAACCGCATCAATTACACAGATGTTTGCCTTATAGTTGTACGGATAACTCAGTTGTGCCGCTCTGTTCAGTTTAATATCAGGAACCACCGTAACCTCATTTTCTTTTACTTCGACGATCTGGCTTACCGCAGTTTCACCACCGGTGAGTGCGCACCCAATAAATACCTGATATTTGCCAACCGGTAACAGATAATAGTATGTTCCGTCACCATAGGTTCCGTCTACATATTTCGAATTCAAAATACCCATAATATTCACATCCGGAGCCTGTACCGGTTCATCTCCAACAACGCCGATACGGTTAAAATAGATACCCGGCTGTCCTTTCGAATAACTCAAAAGAGATCCGTATTGATCAACCACTCTTCCCGAAACAATTCCCATCGGATACGAGTATTCCATAAAGACCGGATCCAGCTCATTCTGATAGGTATCCGAAACCAGCGCAACCAGATCCCCGCTGATATCGTTTACTGTGAGTGTCTTATAGTTCTGTCTCTGGAATACTGCATAATACATATCATTTTTCAGCATAACCTGGTAAGAACCATCATTATCCGTAACCGTCTCGTCTGCAAGTTCCCCGGTTGTCTGTGAGTAAAACTGTACTGTAACATTCTTCATAGCAGTATGTGATCCATTCTTGTTTTCATAAGCAGAAAAAACTTTTCCGTCAAAAATATGAGCAGACGATCTTATGGTCAGCAACTGTGGATCACTGTTCTTCTCCGAAACTACATTGAAATACTTGGATCCGTATCCGGAGACTTTCAGCTGGATCGTATACTGTCCTTCCGGAAGTTCTGCTTCAAAGTAACCGTTCTCATCGGTCTTATACTCTGCGATCACATCGCTGTCATGCTCATCCCAGCCTTCCCGGATGATCACTTCAGCGCCTGCAAAGTATTTGCTTTCCAGCTCTGTATCCCTTGCATAACCTCTAATTACCGGTTTGATCTCATTGATCACAATCGTTCCGGCTGCATTCTCCGTCTCATCGATCACGGAAATGCTTACAATCTCTTGTTCATAGTTTTCACAGGTGATATGCAGTCGATAATCACCGGCCGGCAGGCCTAATACAAACAGACCATTTTCATCCGTCAGTGCCGTAATGATCGCATTCTCACCCACGAACTGCTTTGCATTTTCGTCGATCGTGACCTGTGCATTTGCCACTGCATTACCGTCGCCGTCGCAAACAATGCCGGTCACTTCGTTCATCTGTACTTCTACCGGAACGATCTCTTCCGGAACATTCTCTTCCGTATTATTTTCTTCAGAGTTATTTCCTTCCGGATTGTTTGCTTCATTGTTTTCTCCCGGAGTAACATCACCGGTATTGTTCTCACCCGAATTCTCATTACCGGTATTGTTTTCAGAATTGTTATTCTCTCCGTTCTCAGCAGTCGCATCCTTTCCGTCATAGCTGCAGGTGATCGCCAATTCCGAATACTCTCCTGCTGCTACAAATCCGATATTCACGGAACCTCCGGCAACAACCTTCGCATTGTAATCCATCGGAAGAATGATCACCGCATCGCCTTCTTCCTGCGCGGTTGCATTCCAGATGCTGGTGATCTCCAGATCATCATCGACTGTGAGCTTCCAATTCTGCAGTTCATCACCGGTATTGTTTGTAATGATGAGTTCTGCCACATAGCCGCCATTCCACTCAGAATTCACTTTCTGCGTAACGACGACCTCTCCTTCTTCGTTGCCTTCGGCATGCACACTGATCGTTGGTGTATACAGTGTCGTTACCAAAAGCAGCAGTGTTGCCAGTATCCCCGGCAAGTTAAAACCTGACTTACTTCTTTTCACACATTTTACCTCTCTCTCATATTATTCTTATTCGTTTTCCCAATAAGCATGACCGTTGCCACGAATGCAATCGCTACATATATCTTCGGGTGATTTCTGCTTTGCTGATCGTGATGCGATATGCCCATGGTTGAACGAAACCAACAGGCCAGATTATACCCCATTATGGCTCCGTAAGTCAATGCATTAATTCTGCGTAAAAAATGCGGCCGTATTCATCCGGGATATTCAACACGACGCTTTTCTTTCCGCATACAATTTGTCAAACTTTATAAGATCATCAACAGCTCCGACAGATTGTGAACCTCATGATCCGGAATTTCTCTTTCTCCGCTAATATGCCAGCATTGGCCCGGTCCTTGTTTTATCCAGGCCGTTTTAAATCCAAGTTCTTTTGCCGGCACAATATCGTTATCGATCCTGTCGCCTATCATCATCGCCTGATCTGCAGTACATCCGGCCCTTTCCAGTGCTATCTCAAAGATTCTTTTGTCCGGTTTCTGTACACCCTCTTCTGCTGATGCAACGATCAGATCAAGATACTCTCTTATTCCAAAGTTCACCAATCTCTCCTCAGATCCAAGCATTTGATTGGCGATGATACCGATCCTGTATCTTTCGGAAAGGATCTGCAGAACCCGTTTGGTATCGTTATAGAGTACTTCCAATCCGGGATTCCACTTCGGTCTTTCTACTCCAAACAGCTTTGCTACTTCTATATCCCCTTTTTTATTCTGCTGATAGTATTCAAGGGCTTTTTGGCAAACCTGATCATACGATACCTTTGCAGTCTCCGCGATTTTGCGAAAGATGTCCTCATACACCTTGCTTTCGTCAATCAAAGTGGATCCCATATCAAAAAACAACCATTTCAAATCTTCCATAATCCCTCTCAAATTAACATCTTATCCAAACAGCATCTTTGCCGCCATTTCCAGTTCTCTTCGTTCCTGCGCGTTGTCATACCCGCTTTCTTTGTCATCGATTCCCTTTACCGGATCGATGGAAAACAAGCCGTCACGGTTACAGTAAAAGAAAATTTTTCTGACTCCTCTGATCCTAAACCGCGTTTCGGCGTTTCCTTCCGGATAAAGCTTTACCATCTGCATATCATCCGAAGATACCGCCGCCACAAACGAAATGTAATGTGCCTTCGTCATGCTGTGATCGATCCGCACATAATACTCATCCTCCACCCGTTCAATGAAGATCATATGATCCTCATCGGTTGGTTCTGCATCCAGCGGCATAAGCTGAATCCCGTGACAATGGATCGCGGCTTCACCCATGCTGTGTATCACATTTCCGCAGACCGGGCAGACATAAAACTTTGATCGCAGCATATTGGCAGATACATTCGCATTATGGACGGTATTGCCTGAGATCAGTTCCGTAACCGATATTCCGAATGCATTCGCGATCGGCTCCAGCAAAGTAATATCCGGAAGTCCTCTTAAATTTTCCCATTTGGACACGCATTTATCACTCACTCCCAGTTTTTCCGCCAGCTGAAGCTGTGTCATCTTGTTCTTTTCCCGCAGTTCTCTGATCACTGTTCCTGTAACATATTGGTTCATATTCCTTCTCACCTCCACATACAGATTGTAGATCATAGCGAAAGGATCCGGTACCTACGGAGAGTAGAGTTGTGTGCGTATTTATCAGCCCTGCTCTGCTTCCATTTCCGCATTGATCACATCTTCACTTGCTGCCATTGCCTGCAGGGTCATCTCAAGCAGTTTATCCAGTTCCCACCCCAGCTGATCTGCGCCCCGCTCGATCACTTCTCTGGAACATCCTGCTGCAAATCCTTTGCTCTTATACTTCTTTTTCAACGACTTAAGCTCCATGTCTTTGGTACTCTTGGACGGTCTCATTAATGCCGCTGCCCAAACCAGTCCGGTCAGTTCATCCGCGGCAAACAGCACCTTTTCCATCTCGTGGATTGGTTCCACATCTATGGTCACACCACATCCGACAGTGATCCCGTATCCATGCGAGCATACCGCATGAATAATATCATCGCTCACCCCGCCGTTTTTCAAAAGTTCCGGCGCTTTCAGGCAATGTTCCTCCGGATACAATTCGAAATCAATATCGTGAAGAAGTCCCACAATCCCCCAGTAGTCTTCTTCCTTTTCATAACCAAGTTCTTTTGCATACCATTTCATCACCGCCTCCACCGTCAGCGCATGCTGAATATGGAACGGATCCTTATTGTACTTCTTTAAAAGTAAAAATGCTTCATCTCTTGTGATCATTTTTCAATTCTCCTTTATCTTCATAGTCATCCCTATAGATCAAGTTTAAGCCCAATCTCTTCATCGTTCATTTCTCCGGTATCGCGGAAACCCGCCTTACGATACATAGACAACGCATTTACATTAGATTCTTTTGTAGATAACCGGATATTGTTTGCGCCGTGTTCCTTAAAATACTTGATTATTTCCTGTAATGCAGCGGAGCCATAGCCTTTCCCCTGCAATTTCTCATCGATCATGAATCTCCATAACCAGTATCTGTCATCAGGATCTTCATATTCCTCATCAAACGCAAACATTGTAAATCCAACCATTTCACCATCACAATAGATTGCAAAGGGCCGGGCAACATCTTCGTTTTCTTTAGCAGCATTCCATGATTCCTCATTTGAAGCTATATACTGCTTTTGATCCTCAGACACCTTTAATCCAAAGCACTGCTTCATATTTTCCTCTGTTATTTTTTGTAGTTCTATATTCATTTATCTTTCCCTTTGTAACCATTTATGGCCTGACGTTCCTGAATAGTTGCTCTCCATTCTTCCTTATTCAGGAAACGCGAAGACTCTCATTCCATCTTTTAAAATACTCATCCTGTTCCGTAGTATCAGGGAATGTATCTATATCAGCATAATCCCAGATCAGAACAACATCCTTCATCAACGCCTGTCTTCCGAGTTCAACCAGATATACCTTCGGACAGCCTCCCATCATATTGGATTGAACCGCATTGATACGCGATCCGTTACATTTAAGCCCGTATCCATCCTTCAGCAACTGATCTCTTAGCCCTTGGAAGGTTACAAAATATGCTTCGCCTTGACTTTCGTACTCTTTGCCGCCTATCACAGTAACCAGCCGAAAACCATCCTCTTCCTCTATTTCCGAAATCTCAATATCTGTTTCTTCACTGTTATGCCCAAATGCAACAGCCTTACATTGGTATTTTTCGATCTCCATTTCACCACTCCTCAATAAAGGTATTCTTCTACATATCCCTGCAGGATCTCCTGCAGCTCCTCGTCCATATATCCGTACTCATCGGGTATATTCAACACGGCAGTCTTCTTTTCTCTCAATTCATCAGCATACTTCTCTTTCAGTCTGCTGAGATGTTTCTTTTCAAAACAGATTACAAGATCCGCCCATCCGATCATTCCGGGTGTCACTTTGATCCTTGCATTATTTTCCGTCCCTGCCGATCTGACATGATGGCCATTTACTCCATCAAACAGTTTTTCAGCGGTAAGACTCCTTCTTTTATTCTGACTGCATACAAACAGTATGTTCATTGTTACCCCTTTTTTAAACTTGTTATCCCAAGAGATTGGGCTATAGCTAAAACCATCTCGTCTTCCTGGCGCATTTTATCCAGCATCGTATAATCCCATATTATCCTCTCAAATTCTTTTTCAGTTCCGAAAAATATTCTCGGATGGGCCTCGGTAAAATTGTATCCCTTGGGTGATTCGATGGATAAATCCCAATTTCCCAAATACGTAATTCCGCTTGATCTTTTCTTTGGTGACGTTTCTACCCACTCATATGCGCAGTCGACAAAAGTTGCTTTTTCTATATCCTCTAACCTCTCCGGTTTATTATCGGAAATAAAGAAGTACACGATAGCCACATCATCCGGAACACCTTTGACATTCCAATCTTTTCCATAGATTGACTTCACATAAAAGATCAAATACTTTCTGCTGTATACAGCATATTTTTTCTTATCATAATTCGACTCCCACAATTCAATCGGTGGTAATTGATAATAATATACATCATGCTCATGAAAACTGATCTTGTAAGGCTTATGAACTGACACCTTTTTTCTTTCCGGTTGCGGACTCTCCAGCATTGTTTTCAATTCCAGCAATTTTTTCTTTCGGATCCGATAGTCAGAGTTTCCATCCCATCGCTGTGCCACCATGTCTTTTTCAATGGCTTGGAATGCCAATTCCTTGATCTCATTGGTTAAGCGCCCCTTCTTCCACATCGTATATGCCAGGCCAAGGTATAGATCATGCTCATCATCTTCATTCTCTATTTTATTCTCATAATGCTTCAATGTTGCGTTCAATGCTTCTTCATCCGTTTTTCCGGACTGCAGCATTCCACTATAGATTGCTCTTAAATCATCCGTTATGTCTGAACTAAAAAAGCCGGGTCCGTGTATCATTTTCTACTTCGTCGAGCCATCCGTCTCGACACTCCTTCCGCTGATATTTTCTATATTGTTGTACCGTGAAATATTGCCGCTATTCTTTCGTCGTGTCTGTCATAGGAGCGAAAATTTCTGTTTCCGTCTTCATTGCTGCCAATAATATGTTCTGCGAATTCCCGCGCCTTTTTACAACTCGGATTTCTCTCTGTGATCTCATCCAAAACAGCCAATGCACGTTCTGTATCACCTGATCCGGCAAGCGTTTCCGCATATTCAAATGCAGTTTTGTCATTTCGCGGATTCATCCGGTATGCTTTTTCAATACAGTCGTTCGCTTTTTCTGTTTTTCCCAGTTTCTTCCAGCATTCAAAAAGCCTTTCATAGGTTTTAAAATGCTCTTCTATAACATTGGATTGTTCAAAGTATTCGATTGCCTTGGAATAGTTCCCTTGTTCATATTGTTCCAGGCCCATCCCATATAAGTAATATGCATCCATATTTACTCCAACTACTCTTTCTGCTCACCGCGGGAAACCATCGCTGTGGCGTATATCATCGGTCCCGTTCTTCAATGATATGAAGGATCGATCTGCTTTCCAAGATCTCCTCTATACGTTCCGGTATAAAGGAAGGTTTTATTTCCGCATTCTTCACTTCATCAACCGGGATCCAACATAACTCTTCCCCATCGTCAGTCACCTTCTTAAGTCCATTCACATTTTCGATATTCAGGATATAATAAAACTCAAGTACATGGCAATCCCTGCCATCAAATACACCGTCTTTTCCCTTGAAGAAATTTTCCGTCACAACGGACAGCCGATCGACCTTCGTCTCCAATCCGGCTTCTTCCCTCACTTCCCTAACTACACAGTCCGCGGATGTTTCGCCCAAATGGACGGCCCCGCCGATCATATAGTAATAGCCGCCGAATTTACTCTTAATAAAAAGTAACTTTCCATCGTGAAGGATAAAGGCTCCCGTGCGGTACCGGAACCAGTGATTTCCTTTGGAAAAACCACAATCCTCTGCAACGGGATATTCCAGTCTGTAGGTCTCCGCTTCAAATACCCTGCTTCCGTCTGCTTTGACATATTGGCTGTCCGCATAATAATGCATACCGAGTTTTTCCATCACCCGCTTGCTGCGCGTATTCTCTTTGCAGAACTGCCCCTCCAAGATCCTCACCGGCCGGATCTGTCTTACATGCGCAATGATGGCACTCATCGCTTCAAAGACCAGTCCTTTTCCCCACATATCCTTTCGCAGATTATAACCGATGGTCCAAACATCCTTTTTCGAGGAATATAATATCCCTCCCATGCCGATCAGTTCCCCAGTCTCCTTAAGAACAAATCCAAGATCATAGTTATCCGGATCATCCTCATCTCTGGATGCCAGCCAGTTTTTAACATCTTCCGCATTTTCATACCTGGTGTAAATAAGATACCGGTTCACCTCCGGATCCCCACACCATTTATAGCAGGCAAGATAATCCTCCGGCGATACATTTCTGAGGATCAGTCTTTCTGTTTCAATTTGTGTTCTCATTTATCCTCCCCCTGCAACTTTCTATATTTTATATGTATAAAACACCTCCGGATATCCCACCTTCATCTGCACAAAATCCTGTTCATATTCCGACAATGTTCCTCCCCAGGACTCGTATACCTTACGGGCTTTCGTATTCTCTTTCAAAACGCCTATCACCATTTGATCCGCATTTCTCTCTTTTGCCCATTTTATAAAGATGTCCCTTAAGGCGGTTCCTATCCCCATCCCCTGATACTCCGGATCTATATAGAGCGCAACCAGATCTGCATAATCGTTCTTGAAGTACTCATAGTCGGAATCTAATGTTCCAAACATCAATCCGACGATCCTTCCTTCATGCTCTGCTACGTAGGCTGTTTTTCTTTCACCGATAAACTTATCTTCCGAAAACACGTGAAGTCTGTTTTCCATTGCATTTTCGCGTGCAGCAAAAACCTTCTCCGGAAAAATGTGACCGTAAGAAACACGCCATACTTTGTCTAAAAGTGTGTACCATTCGTATCCGTCTTCTTTTCGGATCTGCCTGTATTTAATATCCATAAACACCTCCCGATTATACCATAAATCATATATTTTTGTAACTGTTCAGAACTATACGACATTCGCTCTCATGCATTCCATGTCGATACAGCGCCAGTTTTCTCCCAGCAGGAAAATGTTTCGCTCCGAGTATTCCTGAAACCCTGCCGCCTTATAGCAGCGATACGCTGACGGGTTATTATCAAATACTCCGAGCGTCACCCGCTCCGCCCGAAAAAGATCAAAGGCATATTTCAGTGCCAGAGCTATCATCTCGCGACCGTATCCTTTTCTTCTTTTCGTATCGTCCACGATCACAAAGCCGATACGCATCTCCTTTTTTTCCGCTCCCATATAGCGAAGGATCAAGTGTCCCACGATCCCGCTTTCATCAAAAGCCGTCAGCGGATAGAAATTATCCGGTTCCTCACAATCCCCGTTATTGTCAATGTACTTACGGTTCATATCTTCCGCAGTAATTGGGAAGGATTCATATCTGTCCGAAGTCCATTTGCGGAAGCTCTCCTCGTCCTTACACCAGGTAACTATAGTTGCTGCATCTTCCGGTTTATATTGTCTTAATCTAAGCATCGCTCATCCTCCTTTCTCGATACAAAAAACCACTTACCCGGACAGATAAGTGGTTTCATATACAGAAATCTTATTGAAAGGATAACCTATCGCTTATCTGGATCCGTTTTTGAATGCACAGTACCAAAGCCATACACATTGACGACATGCATAGCCGGGACGAATGAACATTTAACTACAGATACACGATAAAACATCTATTTTCCTTTCGTATTGGTAAATTTACATTTTTTCAGAGTATACTCCGCATACTACTCTATGTCAAGCCTAAAAATCGTCAACCACGCACGAACACCGACGAATAAGTCTAGAAAATTAATCGACAAAATGAGCCATACTTAACAAATATCCGATTGTCCCATCCTGTAACTGTATTTTAATATCCAAATCATTTTCAAATCCGATAAAATTAAATTTATCATCCTTTGATAAATATATGATTCCGGCTTTTTCAAAATCATATCCATTATTAAAGTATTCTTCCACACTCTTCATATCTGTTGTAAATAAACCATATTCACAGTAGTAAAGCACATCTTTAATCCCCGAAAGATCCAGATCACATATCTTCAACATATTATCTTCAAACTCGTAATAGAATTCATATACTCCAATGTATGCACCTGCATTATAGGTATCAGCAATAAGCTTTCCATTTTGATCGATAAGGCCGGCTATATCCCCAGATAATTCGACCATTTCCGAACCTTCTTTTGCAAACAATCTATAGGTAGGATCATCGCTCGGTCCTTCATCAAATGTTATCAACTCTATAGAATTATCTTTTTTATCTACATCCACAAGATACACTGCCTCTCCGGGATCATAGAATTGAAAGAACTCCTCTCCATCTAAATAAAGCTTACATACCGCATCTCCATTTCGATCCATTCCGCAATTCTTCATAGTTATAACATCTATTTGTCCATCGCCATCCAAATCATACTTCAGATCCTGATAATCCTTTATATTTTCAAATTTGCAATAATCTATAGCTACATCTTCCACTCTATAGAATTCCGTATCAAATTGCGTAAACTCTATTCCGGTTTGCGCTGATGTGTCACTTTCAATGTATTCGCCTGCCCCCTCCCCAACAGCAGATGTTGTGTCCTCCGCATTCAAAGATTCTTCTTCGCAGAGATTATCATTTCCCTGCGCTTCTGTAGTTACAACTATAGCCTCAGCTGTAGCATTTTCTTCACTTCTCATCTCCTCAACATTTTCTTCATTTGCGTTTAGAGATAACCCCTGATCATTTCTCTCCAACTCTTGGTTCTGATAAGAACACCCTGTACTCATAAACAACAGAATCGTCACCATAACCTGAATAACCTTGTTTTTTCTCTTTTTTCCCATAGTATTCTGTATCCTCACTTTCACTAATATTTTTCTGTACTCATCCATTCTGCCATAAACCAGGCAAACATATATCCATAAATCAAAAATCAAGTGCTAAAAAGGCGTTATACTTTTGAGCCTGCATCAACGCATCGTAAAAAACCGGATACTTTTCCTTAGAGACCAAGGTGATCACCTCATGGATCATCTCTGCCGGAATGATCTCACTTTCAAAATCATCAATAAGTAGCCCAAAATGATCATTGATAGTTTCAAACACATCCCACAAGGTAATAAATTCATTTTCAGGTATAGTGAATGAAATCAGATTCTCGCTCTCCTCTACGCCATGTTCATATTCTTTTTCACCCATTTCGTTCCTGGGGATGGTAATCCATTTATTCATCCTAAAACATCCGACACTAATTATTTTACGGAATTTTCCGACTTTAGGTAATCTGTCAAATACGACCCTTCGTCCACATCATCCGTACCAAGCAGGATCACATCTTCGCCGTCATAATCTCCGATGTAAAAATCCTCGCTGCATATAATCCTGGTAAAGCGTTCAAATAGCGCTCCGAGACTTTCTGCAAGAACCGTCACTTCCTTTTCATCTCTTCCGAAATTAATCACCCTGCCGGTCCTGCCATCTGTATCCGTTTCCGGATCAACCGCAATAAAGTTTCCGCTGCCATCCGAGCTAAAGGGGATCCATTTTTTATCGGAATATTCCGGAATACTTTTCATCAGTGACTTGCTAAAAGCAAGTTGTTCCATGTTTATCCTCCTGTCTCGCCTCGTAACTATACCGCCTGAACATTATCAAATATCGTCCAAAACAAAACTCTTACTTTGGTGCCCACATTGTATCCGCCGTCCAAATTTAACGAATGCACCTGATGCACAGAATAGAGCGGTGCATTATTCCTCTACAGATTCTTTATGATTTCCGCGATCAATTCTGTTTCGAATCGCTTTACATCAAGATTACTCTTCTTCCTTACCGGCGGAGTGAGCTTCATTACCGGCGGTTCCGTTTTTAAGATCGTTTCATATATTTTCAAATACTCCGGATACACACTGTACAGTTCACCGTGCTTATATCCGTTTTCTTTCTGATAGGCTGCCAGTTCCTGACAGAAATTGAACTCCTCCGGCATCACGATTTCTTTTTCCAGTTCTCCGTCATATGCCCAATGCGCCAGATTATAAACACCGTGTGCCTCTACGCAAAAGCCTCTGGTAAAAGCATCCTCCGTGGATTCACGATTCTGTTTCGCGCCCTTGCACAATTCCACCAGTCCTTCGTTGATCATCTGCGGATCTTTCTTCAGGAAGCCAAGATAACTGTCAATAAATCCTTTTTCGATCAGTGTCAGTTTTTTGCTCAAAAACTTATCCGCCTGCCCGATTGCCGTCTCTTTCATATTCTCATCCTGATACCACAAAGCCATCAGGAGATTTACAATGCACGGGCCTGCATTGTATCCGTTATTGGACGGTCCGTTTTCAAGCGGGATCAGCTTTTCGATCCGATCCGGCAGATTCGCCGCCAGAATTTCCGGAATTACACAAAATGCAAAGAATGAATGATCATATCCCGGATCCGTAATGCAGTCCAGGTGCTCGATCAGCGCCGTTTCATAAAGCGCATTATTCAGCATCGCCATATCGCGCTGTTTAAATGCCTCATAAAACTTATACTTGTAAAAGCCACTTTCCATGCCAAGCCAGGTCAGCAGAATTCTTATCCTGTCATCCTCGCTCCGCTGCTGAAAACGCTGTTCCCGCACCTTTTCGCTTCTGGATTGAAATCCGTCCGCATAATCTATGATATAAAGATCCGGCCTCGAGGAATGCAGTTTCTCGTAATCCCCAACCAGCTTTTTGTAATCTTTCTCGTTCATAAAATCCACTCCTTATTTTTTTATTCTGTCGTTTATTTATCCCCGAAGTAATGAAGAATCCTTATACAGACCAAGGTCTTTCGCCTGAATCTTGATATCCTTTTTCAAGTTGTAGATTTTGTCCAAAATCTCCGAATAGGAGGCATCCAAAACAGACAGGTCCAGACACTTTTTTTCTTCATAGATCGTATCCAATACCTTTCCGACGCCATACGGTAAGACAATCTCCGTTGCTTTTGCGTCCGTCTCTACCGGAACAACGGTCTCTTCTGCAGATACAGATGTTACGGTAAGAAGGATCCTGTACACATCATCCGGCGAATCCGCCTTGGTTTCTCTCTTTTTCTCCACGAGTTCGATCTTTGTAGATGCTTCCCCGTGATGCTCCACAAACTGCTTTATTCCGGCCGAAACCACACACAAACAGCGGAGCATATTCAGATCAAAAGCGCAATCATACAGATCCATTTGCAGGCGATAAGCAAGCAACTGTTTCCGGATCCGATTCTTTACACCGATCGCATAAACTCCGATCAATACCGGCCGGCTCATAATATGGAAGCGCCGGTCAGCTCGTTCTTCCCACAACGGGCGGCATTTGTACCAGTCCTCATGCTGCATCAACCGTACCGAATGCGGAAATACGAGTCCGAAATAAAGAGCCAGCATAACGAGTCCTAACAGGATCGTATCCGTTATCGGCGTCAACGGATCCACACCATATTCCATGGAATATTTGTAACGGCATACGATCAGAATAAACAACAGTGCCACCACGGTAAGCTTTATCCTGTAGGTTTTCTTCCTATCGTACTCTGCCTCTTTGATATATCCGTTCTTATATCCCTTAAAAAGTGTTTGAAACAGGAATTCGTCCCGATAATCCATAATATGATCCATCATCCGGGTTACGCTTTCGATATCCTGTTCCGAATATTTGATCTCATTCTTCATTGCTCTTAAACCCTTTTCCGATCGCAGTTACAGCTTATGCCATCTGCCCCGATTAAGCAAAAGCATTCAAAATACTCTTACCATAATAAAACATCAACTACTTCTCAGACGCTGTACGCCGAACATAATTGAAAACATCCAGGCGTGTTACTCCGAGTTCCTTCAAATGTTTTATACTGTTCTGCTGCGCTTCTTTGGTATTGAAATCCGGGATCAGGGGTACGCGCACCACCACCCGCTCCGGTCCGGCTTTTTCGATCAGGAAGCGCAGATTGGCCTCCATAATCGACGGATCCCCGCCGGTATAGGCGTGATAGATATCCGGATCCATATCTTTGCAGTCAACGATAAACTCGTCAATGGTCTGCTCGGCCAGTTCCACCAGCGACTGCGGTACCGCCAGGCTGGTCTCGGCACACAAACGCCACGCATCGCTGCAGATCTCGCGAAAAGACGCAAAAAAGGCGGCCTGCAACAAAGATTCTCCTCCCCCGAAGGTGATCCCGCCTCCGGTTGCCCGGAAATACAGATCATCCCCGCGAACACGCTCGTACAGTTCCTGCGCGCTGATCATCTCTGCTGCATTCCGCTTCAGAATATCCTGATTGATGCACCACTTGCAGCGCAAAGGGCAAGATGCCCCGGCAACCAGTGTGGTCACACCCTGCCCGTCAATCCCCAGGCGATGCCGGGCAATACGCAATAAAGGAAACATCGGCTCCTGCATATTCATCGCACTCTCAATTTCCGTAGCAGGGAGTAAATACCCCTTCCACATCGGTTTCCGCATCCGTAAACAGTTCTACAAAGCCCATCTCATCCGCCCCGGAATTGGTACTCCATGTTGCCGGATCCGAATCCACAATATGATAGATGTGTCCCTCCTGCAGGGTGATCTCCGGGAAGATATCCCACTTTACATTTTCAACACCGTCCTCATCGCGTGTCGTTACTTCCCAGGTTCCCAGCAGGTTTTCTTCCCCGTCCGTAATGTCATAAACCCGGATCAGGCCCGGAATCGCGCCCATTCCTTCGTTCCAGTGCTGTGTCGTCAGCGCACAAAGCTTCACATCCTTTTCGGGAATAAACATCGGACAATACCGGGCGCCGTTGAGCACCGCACCTTTGTTGCCGGTACCCGCAAAGGAAACCAGGCCGTCAAATGCATTCTCCGCGGTCTTTATGGCTTCCCCGTTCGCCGAACAAGTCTCAACATCCCATACTTCCGCTTCGCCTGCCAGTTCCGGCACATATGCCACATCACCTGACAATTCGCCTTCTCCGTCTTGCGGTACATACGCTACATCGCCTTCCAGTTCTATCGGTGTCGGCTCTGCCTCAGAACCGCCTTCCGGTACATACGCTACATCGCCCGACATTTCGACCTCTGTCGGCTCCGGCAAAACAGTGGTTGCACCGCCCAGTTCCTGTCCCGGTGAGGAACAACCTGCCGTTCCAAAACTGATCCCCGCACACAAAGCCGTAACCGCAACCTGTTTACCGATACGGCGGCGTGCCTCCAATTCCCTTTCCAGATAGCGCAGTTCACTCTCACAACGCGGACATGTTCCGGAACAATCCCCCTGATAGGTGCATTCCTGCGTCACATACGGTATATCATTCTCATCGGCAATCTTCTGTCGGATTTCCTTTAAGATCTTACATTTTGCTTTTCCCAGCATAACATTGCCCTCCTTTTCGGCTCCCATCTGTGTTTTTCAAATCACCTATCCAAGATACGCTTGGGCTGTCACTTTTTTATGGAAATGATCCTTAAAAATCCCGATCCATTGTTATCCTGCTTTTCCGATATACGCGACCGATTGATTTGCAATGGACACCAATCCGTTTTGGGAATACCGGTCAAATATCTCTGTAATTGTTCTTTTATTTCACCTTTTCTTTTATGTTATCTCTGATGATTCTCATTCCCTTGCACCTTACATTTTTTATTTCCAATCAACTCGTAAGAATTGCTTATATCCATAAAAAACGGTTATACTCGTGTCATCCTCTATCGAATAAACTTTATAATATACATCTTCTTCATCTGTTACCCCCAAACCGTTGTATATGCGCTCTACATATAAAATATATTTTCCATCCGGAGAGGGAACAACTTGCCAGATATCACACTCTCTGGCATTAGTATTCTCAATGATCAGTCGATATTCATTAGATGTTATATCCAAATTTCGATGTTCCTCGAATCCAACTACATTTTCTGTTTTGATTAACCCCCAAGCACATAAGTGAAAACACTGCTCGTTTCTTAAATCCTTGAAAACAATATTCTCATACCCATCTATACTTCTGTAGTTTTGCGAAAAATAAAGGTGGAACCGTGACAAGTAAATTATGATTCCGCATAATATGATTGCGCTGATCACAATTCCAACGACTATCTTTTCCCATAATTTCACGGTGTTATTCCCCTTACATCAATATTATCCGAATTCCGATCCACCCGAAATCTTGCTTAATTAATTTCCAGACTATCCAATGCCATCTGCCAGTATTTCTCCGGAATACATCTCCAATCCACCTTTCCCTCGTACTTTTGACAAAATTCATATGCCTTGGAAAGCACTCTGGCGTGAGATGTCTCCTTCCCGTTCAGTACTGCCTTGGTTACCTTATACCAACCGGGCGCCTGTTCATATAATTGTTCAGCGTCCATCTCTTGGATTGCCCGATCCACATCATAGGATAGCGATATGTATTCCGCCTTCCATTCTCCACTTTCATCATACAGGATCATAAACTGCGTCTTTCCGTCACTTTTTAATGGAACACCTACCGATCCGGGATTGATCACGCGTCTTCCGTTTCGTTCAAACTCACCTTGCATGTGCGTATGCCCACAGATCGTCAGTTCCGTTTCCAGCCTCGCGGTCACCTCATCGATATAATCGCAATCCTCACGCAGATCCTGATTGACCTTAAACGGTGATCCATGGCAGATCACAAAAGGTGGCAGATCCGGATACTGTATCTTTTGAGATATCGGCATTTGCTCAAATGCCTCGATCTGTTTTTCCGTCAAATGCTCATACGAATAAAGAAGCATTCCGGATCCCGAAGTCCCCTTCTCCCATTTCCAATCGCTGTGAAGTCCCTTTTTGTGATCGATCCAGTAGTTTTCTTTATTTCCGCGAATAAAGGTACATGGATACTCTTTCTTTAATGCATCTAATAAATCGATCGTTACTTCCGGGCAGGATAATTCACCGATATAATCTCCCAAAAAGATGTATTTCTCTGCCCTAAGTTCTTTCGCTTTTTCAATACACCTCTCAAGCGCAATATGATTGCTGTGAATATCTGCCATTACGGCAATTCTCATTTCTTTCCCCTCTTATTTCACCAGTTGAAATTCCAGCGCCTGTCCGTCGCAGCTGCTGTTACAGATCCAGACCTGAAACTTTCCGGCTTCGCTTTCCCACTTTTCTTCTGCGGTCCAGAAGCGCAGCATATCCTCATTGATGGCGAAACGCACTTCCTTTTCTTCTCCGGGATCTAAGGTGATCTTTTGAAAATCGATCAGCTCCCTGACCGGACGCACGCGGCTGCCTGCGACATCCCGGAGATACAGCTGCACCGTAACATCGCCTTTCCTATCTCCGGTATTTCGAACGGTGACGGAAGCCGTGATGGTCTCCGCTATCGACATCGTCTGCGTACTCAGCCTCGGATCGATATATGCAAAATCGGTATACGAGAGTCCGTATCCAAAGGGATACAGCGCTCCGTTCTCGCAGTCCAGATATCTCGATGTGTATTCAAACGGTCCGTTTACCGGCTTGGGACGGCCCGTGGGATACATATCATAATGCAGCGGTTCCTGTCCAACGGTGTACGGAAAACTGACCGGCAATCTTCCGGAAGGTGCTACTATTCCGCTCAGAACATCCAGCACACCGTGGCCGCCTTCCGTGCCCGGCAACCAGCAGATCATCAGGGCATCCGAGAGTTCCCGCACTTCTTTCAGTTCCAGCGGTCTTCCGGTAAAGATCAGAGTGACGATCCGTTTCCCGGTCTTATGGATCTCACGCAGCAGATTCATCTGCACCGCAGGAAGCTGCAGGCTCGCCTTACTCGTGGCTTCTCCGGACTGGGTACTGTCTTCCCCAAGGCATAAAACCACGGTATCTGCCCACTCTGCGGTACGAAGCGCCTCAGCCAGGAGTTTGTCATTTTCTTCCTGCCAGCGATCGATATGGCAGATCCCCCGCGCGGTCACCGCATCCTGATCCAGCATCGTGCAGCCTGCTGCCACTTTTCTGTTCTCCGGCGCATATACCTCCGATGCCGCTTCCCATACGCTTACGGTGTTTTCATCCTCTCCGGAAAATGCCCATGCACTCTGCAATCTTTTGGTATCGGCAAACGGACCGATAAAGGCATTCTTTTCCTTTCGGAGCGGCAATGTGTTCTCTTTATTTTCCAGAAGCACCAGGCTGGCCGCAACCGCCTCTCTTGCCAGGCATCTGTTCTCTTCGGTGATCACAGGTCCGCTCTCCGCATCCAGTCCCCGGTAGGGATCTTCAAAGAGGCCCAGATCATTTTTCATATTCAGGACGCGTAATACCGCCGCATCCATCATCTCCATTGACACGGCACCGTCATTCACCAGTGCCTCCAGATGTCCGCTGTAGCAGCCGGAACACATATCGATATCCACGCCTGCCATCATCGCTTTTAATGCAGCATCCCTTTGATCTTCGGCATAGCCGTGATTGATCATTTCTCCGACGGCGCCCCAGTCCGAGATCAGGACTCCCGTAAAACCAAGCTCTTCTCTTAAGATTTTTTTCATCAGGAAAAGATTTCCGGTGGCGGGAATGCCGTTTATGCTGTTAAAGGAAGTCATGACCATCACCGGATTTTTCCGGATGGCTTCGCCGTATGCCCGCAGATAGTGTTCTCTCAGCGTATGCTCCGAAAGTTCGGTATTGTTATAATCCCTTCCGCCTTCGGCAGCACCGTATGCCGCAAAATGTTTAACACATGCAGCGATATGCTCCGGATCTTTCAAGTCCTCTCCCTGATAGCCTGCGACCATCGCCGAAGCCATACGGGAATTTAACAGCTTGTCTTCTCCGGTGGATTCCATGATCCTGCCCCATCGTGCATCCCGGCACAGATCCGCCATCGGAGAGAATGTTGCATGAACACCATCGGCTGCCGCTTCCCGTGCCTGCATCTCCGCGCCCTTCTTAACCGCTTCCGGATCAAATGCGGCGCCCTGTCCCAACGGGCAAGGCAGCACGGTCTTGTGTCCGTGGATCACATCCAGCATAAACATCAGCGGAATATGATGCGGATGTTCCTTCATATACTGTTCCTGAATCTTCCGGAGTCTTTTACTGCCCCAGATTCCCAGCGTGCTTCCGGCCAGCCTTTTGACACTGTCCTTGACCTGCCCCCGGTCAATGCCGGTGATCTCCGCATCCGCTTCGTACTCCGAGCCGGGGATCTGTACCAGCTGCATCACCTTCTCTTCTGTTGTCATATCCCGAACTAATGCTTCCAGTGCTTTCTTATCCATATAACCCTCCGATTCTCCTGATCCATTCATTACAATTTCCCTTAAGCTTCCTATCTTAAGTTACTTATGAAGTCGAGCATATTCTTCTCGGTATCTTTGTCATACATATAACCACAGTGTGCTGCTACATCCGTAGAAATCGCACTCCATAGTTCCACTACCGCATCGAATGCTTCCCGGATGCTCGCATACTCTGCGGTCGGGTAGGTCTTCTTATACAGAGCAAACAATTTCACATCCAGAAGCTTCTCCATATTGCTGTCCAGAATGCCCATGTTGACCGGCTGCCCTGCCTGCAGGAACAGATACCAACGGATCATCTTGTTCAAGAGATCCCGAACGGCTACATTCAGATAAAACATGGCCGAAGGGATCTCTTTCCTCAAAGCATACTCGACAAAGCTTTTGACTACCCACCAAAACTCATTACACGTTTCCTGAAACTCTGCATCCGAAGGCGTTTGAGCAAACCATACCTGCTTTTCTTCCAGGCGTTCGATCTCCGGCAACAGTTCATCTTTATCCAGGAGTTTCTGATAGGTATCACCGATCCAGACATTTTCGTGGTCCTGCTCGCCCTGATATTTTTCCAGAAAAGCATCCTTCTCCATGACATTGATCGCGATCGTGATACCGTCACGAAACACCATCAAATGAGCTTTGGTATTCCCCGGAAACAGTTCCGGATAATTCCGGTCTCCCCGATACAACAGGATCCGTTCTCCGAAACAGCTTTCAAAAACATCGCCGTCGTACTTCACGATCTCATTTACCACAAAGCAAAAATTGTAATAATCATATTTCCTTTTGGGAAGCAGGTTGGTACGGATCACCGCTCGGACCGCTTCATCTTCTTCCGCTATTTTCAGAACATTTTCTATGACTTCTTTTTCATTTCGCATATATTTCCTCTGCCGGATATCACTCCGTTTCAATGGTCACTTCACAGAATCCTCTGATTTCAGATAATCCGTTAAATACGAACCTTCCTCAACATCGTCCGTGCCGAGTACGATCACCTGTTCATCATCATATTCTCCGATATAAAAATCTTCACTGCACACGATGCGGGTAAAACGTGCAAACAGTTCTCCCAGGTTTTCCGCAAGAACCGTTTTACCCTCTTCATCCCTGCCAAAACTGATCACCTGACCGTTCGTTCCGTTTTCAAGATCCACACCAATGAAGTTTCCGCCGCCATCCGAACCAATCGGTATCCACTTGGTGTTTGCATAACTGCGGCGCCATTCCGATCGCATAGCCTCCAGGCTCAGGAAGTGGAATCCAAGCAACATACCGCAAAGCGCCTCCGCATTATCTCCGTCATTGGTCAGATATAAACCCTTCAGCAAGTCCGGAAACTGACAACCTGTCTCTGTCTCGGCTGCTCTGATATCCTCCGCAGATGCGCCTTCCCGCAGCGTTTCACGAAGATACGGCATCTTTTCGCAGAGTTTTTCTACATACATGTTCCATTCGCTATTCCTGATCACGTCCTTCTTTTCCATGATGGAAGCCCCCTTTCGATATAATTAGTTTCTTGATACATACGCCCCTCACTCATTTTCTCTCGGAACGATGCATCGGCCGATTCCCGGCTCTTCAAAAAAGATCACTTTTTCCCCGATCTTATATCTTTCCCCATATCCGATAAAATCCGTATATCCGGTAAGATCTTGTCCCCAGTCCGTATGTTCCACCGAGATCACACTGTCATCCAGATGACGTATTTTATAGACCGGTGGCACCAGGATCTCTAACCGTTTCGCACTATTGTATAGTCGCATGTGTTTTTCACTGATATCCACAATCTCAGCAAAATAACACTGCACCGGTTTCGGAATCTTATATACGCCAAAGATCCGAAGAAACCCCATCTTTCGTTTCTTCCTGTATTTTGCAAGCTTCTGCAGTTCACTATAAGCTATATCATCAAACATAACTCACAACACTTTCTCGGCAATAACATCAATTTTTTCAAGAAGCGTCTTTCGGTCTTTATCCATATCTATTCCCTATTCATAGGTCTTCCCGACATAAAAGATCTCCGCCAGCCTGTGAATAAGGCGGCAGGAAAATATACCCGCCGCCCAAAAATATCTTCTTTAATTATTCGCTGCACTCGCCGCTGATGTAGATGCGATCAGGATGAGCATAACGATCTCTTCCGCAATGATCAGCGCCAGTGCGCCTCCAATGGCGGAAGCATCCGAAGGTACCACCTGCGGAGAATACTCCTGCGCGACCAGCAGCGCTGCAAACATAGCACGGTATTCTTTTCCTAAAACAAAGTTTCCGAAGCCCTTGTGCGCCTGCAGCAGATCGGATACCTCTCGGATCTCTTTTGCGATATCTTCCGGCTCCATATCCAGATCCACCAAGGCTCCCAGCGCTGCAAGTTCCGTAGACTTGCCATATTTCACACCCTTCTTTTTCAACGCATCAAAGATCTTAGCCGCCTTCGCGCATTTTTCCTCGGTCCCGCTGCCGCTTAAGGAAAGCACCTGGCAGAGCCCCTGCACCGCATCGTTGTGGAAGGGGAATTTCTTTTTAAGGATATCATAGCATTCTTCCATTTCAGAGATCAGCTTCTCTGTATCTTCCGGCATCATCGCCATGACCGTAGCCAGCGGCATATCCTCACTGGCGGTCAGCAGCGGATGTTCCTTCTTCATCTTTTCCATGATGTCCTTCATCTTTTCGATCACTTCATCCGCCCGGTCTACCTCGTGCTGGTCACAGATGATCAGAGCACACAGCACCATATAAGAAGAAGTGAACACTCTGCCGTCACGGACTTTGTCAAACACTGCGATCACATCATCCAAAAATCCTTCCGGATCCGGATCGATGGCCATCTTTGATAAAATGACCAGCTCTGAGATCCCGCGCAAATCTGAAAAAATACCTTCCTTTTTCTTGAGGATCTCCCTGCATTCCTTCATCTTCTCCGAATCTGCCTTCATCCCGGCATTCGTATATGCACTGGCCGCTACAATGGTCATGATCTCAAACTCCCACTTGAAATCCTTATTGATCACCATATAGTTTTCTGCCAGCAATTCACACTTTTCCCGCAATGTCTGTCTCATATCCGTCTCCTCCTCATTTCTATAGCAAACTACAACTGCTTTCAATTATACAATAGGAGAGTATCGCTTACAAGCAAGTAATCTCATCCAAAGTCCCTGTTAATCCCTCAAGCAACCAAATGGAATAACGTGAACCCCTTGCTCTGTTGTATATGCCATTGGTGCATTTCCGCAAATTACGATAATCCATAATACCTTTCAAAATCCGATATTACAAGAGCAAAAAAGCCCCGGGCAGTGCTCCTGACCACCCGGGGACTTTTATTCGATCAACACTTAAGTGTGTATATATTTAGTTCTGTCCGTCTGTATTGTTATCCTTCACGCCCTGCGCATTTCCGTCAGCGAACCACTGATAACGGTTTTCGGTACCGCCTTCTGCTGCCGGCTCCGCTGCTGTCACAGCCGCCGTTTTCCTGCCCCAGCCCGGAATGACTTTTTTCAGGATCTTCACGATGATGAAGATGATGACTGCCCATACCAGCAGACTCGGCAGGTTGCTTAAGAACCATACCAGCAGATCCGTAAAGGTGGTGATGATGCGGTTTAAGTTATCCGTGAAGCCTTCGGAGATGCGATCCCAGGTGGTCGGGTCCGGTTCCGGCTCCGGCTCAACGATCTCCGTCAGTTCCTGCACTTCTGTCACATGCAGCTTCACCGTCGTGTAATCTACTTTGTTATCATAGGTGCGCAGCTGGGATTCCATACTCTCAATCTGATAACGCAGGTTGGAAATGCGGTTTTCAATGGTGATCATATCATCAATATCATTTGATGCTTCCAGCAGCTCCATCATATTGTCCAGCTCTGCCTGCAGCACCCGCTTGTGGCTGTCCAGATCCACATAATCCAGCGTTACATCATTCACATTTTCGTTCTGCTGGGTAATATTGGACTGATCTGCCACCTCGGTCATAAAAGTATCAGCCTGTGCCGAAGGGATACGCAGTGTCATCGTTGCGTAACGCTGTACTTCACCCGAATAATTGCTGCCGTTATAAACATTGCTGTCTTCAATATATCCGCCCAGGGCTTTCACGCGGCTGGTCACCGTCGAGATTAGTGTCTGAAAATCCTGCGTTTCCACTTCCAGGCTCACATTGCGGATGAGCTTGCGGTTCGTGGTGGTCGGTGTCGTCACCTCGATCCCGGATGCTTCGCTGTCAAAGCTACCGTTACTCTGATAGATGTCTGCGGTATCGTAATACGCTTCCTCCGCACAGGCTTCCATTGCCACATCACCGGCACCTGTGGACGCTGACTGTACGGAAGCCTCTGAAGCCGCATACCCGGATCCTCTGTCGGAACCACCGCAGCCGCCCAACAACATTGTCAGCGTCAAGCCTCCCGTGATCGCCCATCTGCGCAGACCGTTTCGAATGCTCTTTCTCTCTTCTCCATTTCTCATAATCATTACTCCTCCCTTGGTTGTACCTTTTGTGAACCGGTGCCGAATACTTCCGGATCACTGTTTTTTGTATCTGCACTAGGTACGGTTTAAATGTAACATTTTTATGGACAAATTTCAATAAATTGTTACAAGTTTGTTAATTATGTATGTATTGAATATGAACGGAATGTGAACATCTAACAAAAAATGTATCAAAAAAAGCCCCACATCGTAATGTGGGACTCTTCTCATCTGCTTTTCCTCTTATAATCTGTGAACTATGCCTGCCAGAAACAGCAGTATGCACATCCGGCGATCTTCCGTATAGATACTGATCATACGGCGTTTGGCGATCTGTTTTTCCACTTCCAGCATCAGCACACCTTCCGCGTCCACGATCTTTTGCACACCATTCTTGTCAAAATACAGTCGCCATTTCTTATGATCCAGTTCCAGATAGGCCTCTTTTCCCTCATAGGTCAGCCTCGCCACATCCACTCGCGCGCCGCCTACGAAGATACTGTACTCCGGGTGGTCCTTTTCTTCCGCAAAAGTCGCGCCGGTCTCTTCAATAAAGGCCAGTTTCTCGTGCGCGCCGGTATGGATCTCAACCTTTCTCCGGCCTTTGATGATACCGCCTCTGGTGCAATAGACCAGCTCATTATCCAGATTGTAAAAATCATATTGATGGTAGACCTTTTCTTCCAGCAGCTTTCGCTTCTTGACCAGCTCTTCTTCCATCCAGATCTGTTCGTGCTCTATTTCGGCCTTTTTATTTTGTTCCACCACTTTGTTGAAACGCTCTTTCTGCATCTCATCGATCTTCTCACCGGTCTTTTTCACAACCTTTCCGGCTCCGTGGATCGCTACCCCGCCGGCGATCAATATGGCTTCTTTTATCATCCGATTTCCCTCTCCAAAAAATCAAGTCCAGAAAAATATATACTCAGAAAAACTCATATTCATAGGTTTCGCTGCTGACCAGCTGATCCCCCACATAACGCACACTTTTGATCAGACGACTGCTCCCGTCGTAGTAATTCTTGCGGTATTCCATCTGTGTCTCGCCTGCCTTCTGGCTCTTCTCCAGGACCATATTGCCCTTATCGTCATATTCATACCAGGTATGGATCGACTTGATCGCGCCGTTTCCGCTGTGATAGAGCATTTCTTTATAGGAAACACGCCCCTTCGGGTCATAGGTACTTTTGATCCCCTGGGTGGTCCGGATCAGATTATCGCCGGAAGTCACACTCACACGGCTCGGATTGTCATGGCTGTCATAATCATAAGTGATGGTGCCGGTTTCCCTGCCATCCTCGAAACGATGCTCCATCAGCACTTTTTTGTTGCTGTTATAGGTAAAACGGCTGGTGGTCACTTTTCCGAAAGGATCGTCCCCGCTGGTGGTCTGCTCTGAGATGGTGCCGTCTTCGTTATACTGATAACTGCGCCGGATCACCGCACCTGCGGAAGAATTCGGATTCTTCTGCAGCAGAGTGGTATCCACCAGACAGATCGGGTTGTCATATTTATCATAGAAATAGTCTTTCTGTGTCTCCCCACCATTGCCGTCATTGCTGCGTGTTGTCTTACGATAGACCGCATTTTCCGGCCGGTCGATGGAGATCTGCGGCGTCAGGAAGACGATCTCCGCTTTCTTCCATACCGATGACATATCCGCTGCCGGTGCCACGCCCTGTCCCGACGCAAGCCGGATCAGTTCGTTGATGTGGATGTCCACGCTATCCAGACAAGGTACCGGACAGTTGCCGCTGTTTAACAGCAGCGGCAGCTCCGTGCATCCCAGAACCACGGCCTCAACACCATTGAAGATCTGCATTTTACGGATGATGTCCTGAAATTCCTTTAAGGTTGACTCTTTTACGATACCGTTTTCCAGTTCTTCAAAGATCCTTCTCGCGATCAATTCACGGTCTGCTGCCTCCGGAACACAGACCTGGATCCCCGCCTCACGGAAATCCTGCTTCATATAGTCCTGTTCCATTGTAAACGCCGTACCGAGCAGTGCGACCTTATGAAAATTCTGCCGTTTGGCCTCTCTGGCAACCGCCTGCGGTATGCTGACCAAGGGTATCTGCGTCTTTGCGACCAGATCCTGATAGAGCACATGCATTGTCCCGGCAGTCAGGGCGATCACTTCTGCGCCGCTGTTTTTCAGACGGTTGACTTTTTCTGCCAGATACTCTCCCAGCAGATCATACTGCCCTGTACACATAAACTCCCAGGCCTTACGAAAATCCACACTTTCGATGACGATCTCCGGCATCTGTCTGCCATAGGTCATCTGATCGATCCGTGTATTCAGTTCCTTATAATACATAAGCGTGGATTCCGGTCCCGTCCCGCCTACCAGGCCGATTTTCTTCATAAAAGGTAACCTCCCAAATGCTTCTCCTAAGCATTAGCATGTCTATTATACCTTTTCGTGCTGATTTTTACCAGCAAAAAAATGGGAGGCGTGATATGCGAAGGCCGGAGCTTTCGCCCCGGCACCATAGATCACTCCGTAAAACTGGTCAATTCAACTTTCAGCGGTCTGCTGCCGCCATCCACGATCGGGAAAGCATTATCCGACGAATCATAGACCATATACTGGGTTCTGGTCTCAGATCCATACCAGGAATCCATACGGATCACATTATTGTCGCACAGATAGATGTAATACCCCTCACCGGTGCTAAACACCTGTCTCGCTCCCAGATCTCTGTGCCAGATCACGATATCTGTAAACTTTGTCTCCGCAGAATCATCGATCAGGCCGACCAATACCTCCGGCGCGCCGTCTCCGTCCAGATCCCTGAGCAGATAGCCAAACTCATTGTCCGGATCTTTCTTCTCATCACTGATATTCAACCCTGCATCGCCGCCTCTCCAGTGCTCCGCAAAGCCCTCCCGGTAGGTTTCCAGCGTCACATCATACCAGTTCTTCGGCACATAGGAACAGCCGGTCAGTGACACTGCCAGGATCAGCCACACAACATACAAGCCGATTGTCAAAATAAAATATTTGTTTTTCATCTGTCCGCTCTCATCCTGCATATGCTTATCCTCAACTCTTACGATAATGTGTGATCATAAGCACTGCACAAGTGATCCCCAGCACCGCTCCGATGACCAGGATCACGCCTCCGATCCCGGAAAAAGCATTGCCGATGGCCAGCGCTTTTTCGGCTGCTTCCACACCCTCCAATGTCCTGCCGTTGATCGTTACCGTTATTCCCTCCGGATCACTCACAAAACCTCTTCCCAGAATATAGAAAACAAAACCGACAATACCGGCAACCGCAGCCAGAATCCCGGTGATCACACTACCGACCAAATATTTATTATCTTTCTGCATCGTTTTTACCTCCCTTCAATTTATCCCTCTTCATGCTTTAGAAACAGATATGCGACAACCGGAGCCAGCAGAAACTGGGACACAAATAGCAGGCCCATAAATGCGAACATCATTGTTCTCGTTCCGCCCTGTACCTCATTACTAAACAACAGGACAAAGAACGCACACACCGCGCTATATCCGAGGAAACGCCCCCAGCGGATATGATATCTCCAATGGCCATCCTGCCATGAAAATGTATATTCGCTGATACTCTCTCTTCCGTATTTGCCATACCGCAGGAACTTTACCACACGATTGCCCATCACATCATCTTCGGTCCATACTCTGTGATTCGCTAAAGGTATGGCATAATAACTTATCGAAAAAACGATCAAAAGTAAGCCAAATAAAACAGCCGGATATGTACTCATTTTCTCTTTCCTTTCTGTATCTGCCATCCGGGATCATCCTTCCTTCCCTTACCTGCGATACTGAGAATACTATACAATATCCGGCCGTCACTTAACCAGTATGCCATGGTTGCATTTTTGCACCAATCAGTTGCTGTTTATACTTTTTTAAACACATAGGTGCGCACACACATAACGCCACCGATCACCGCCATCAGCAGCCCCATCCCGGCCAGACCAAAGGTCGACGATTTGTCCGGCTGATGTAACACATACGGAATGACATAGCCATCGATCTTCTGGTCTTCAAAGTAGTTTTGCACATAAGTCCGTTCAATATCCGTCATGGGTTCCAAAATACCATCCACGGATACCAGTGTCTCCTCCGGACGGTCAATCTTACCGCTGGTATCATTCCACCAGCTATAGAAGCGGTCGCTTGCCCGATCAAAAGCCGCAAACTGATTCGGTTCTGCCTTCACCACCAACAGATGATCGATCATATCTTCCACCTCATTGGATCGAATGGACGGAACTGCGTAATAGCGTGCACTCTCCTGATCCGCTCCGATCTCTCCGTCTTTTACCTCGGTCGTGGTCTCCGTCATCAGGCAATCATATACTGCTGCTACATTCAATTTCACATAATCACCCTCCCGCAGCATCGCATAATCCGCGGTCTCCGCTTCGATCGGAGTCTTTAACAACTGGATCATACCCGGTATCTTACACGCAAACATCAAAATACCGCATACCAGTGAAACCCATGCAAAATCTTTCCATGTATACATACTATCTTCCCCTTTTTTATAAATTCTTATCTTCGGCAGTATACCCCATTTTCTCTTGCCGCGCAAGTGTGACCGCCCGCCCAAAAACGCCGGTCACGATCTTTCGCAACCGGCGTTCCTGATACTTCTATTTAGTTGGTAAATGAAATCCCATAGCTTCCAGCAATTCGACATTCAGATCCTCCGGGAATCGGGGCTGTTCCTGCCTCTTGCCCGGCTCCATTCGAAAGATCCCGAAGGAACCGTAATAGTCCCAGCTGGTGCGCGGGATGCATAGCTGCTTTAGAACAGATCCAGCATACAGTCGAGGTAGATCTCCTCGCGGACTTTCAGCTGGTACTCCGGCTTGGTCAAATAATATAACAGAAATTCCAGGATCATGGCACTGCCCAGACTGCGGCCTTCGATCTTGAAATGAGAGAATCCCTGTGGGGCATAGAGGTTCCTGATATCTTCTACGCTGATAAATCCCGGATTCTTCATGGCATCCGAAAAACGATAGCCCCTGTCAGCGGTCGGGGATACGCAGATATGATCCTCGCAGGACTCCCCCAAACTCTTACGGCTCACATTTTCATAGCAGCGCTTACGATCATAGCAGTCAAACCAGCAGCACTCATTGCAGAGGAACTCCACCTTCTGCTTCTGCGCATCGCTCAGTGAATTTAGTTTGCTAAACTCTTTGTTCAAGCGGAAGTCCGGTACTACATAGCGAAACACTTCCCGGTTCAGTTCTTCCTCGAACTGTGTAAAGTCCCGCAACACCTTGGTGGTAGAAGAGACAAAATAGAAGTCCGGATAGTTCGTACGGATATAATCCAGCAACAGATCCGAAGTGATGATCACACCATTCTGTGCCTTGCCGTTCTTTTCAAACAAAGCGCACATGCGATTGCACTTCTTATCTTCCAGATGTTCTTCCCGCAGCAGGGAATTGCTGAAGGTCAGCCGGGATGAGATCCCATACTCCGCCATCAGCGCTGCCACGTTCCCCGGCGTTGCTTCGCCAAATCCCACACGTCCGCCGCCCCAGAGACAGTCCGCCGGCGCGCCATAAATGGATCCAATCTCGCACTCGTCGTAAAAGTACTCCCTCCGCTCATAAAAGAGCGGCAGGAAGACTTTATACAATTCGTAGAATTCAAATAAACCCGGCAAATGATAATATATCGTCATTTCTCGTACCAACCTTTTTTCGGATCACTCTTGAAAATCTCCGCTGATTCTCCGCTCTGCTTTACTGCACCGTCTTGGGCGGGAATACCATCTGAATCCATTCATCTCTTGCCTGCGCCGCCATAAAACGGGATACATTGAATGTCCGGATGCCCAATGCCTGCGCTTTTTCATTGATACTCTCCATATATTTCAAGCCAAAATCACTGGGTGCCTTATGGAAATACTCATCGGTGATCAGTACAAATTTACGTTCGCCATAAGCATCCTGCGTCACCGATACCGTATCTCTTGTTCTGATATACGGAACCAATACCGGAGCTGCATCCGCGCTCAGTTTTTCCAGATAACGATAATCCACCGTTTCCTTCTGCACATTTACATATGCGACGATGTAGTCCGGATGGCTGAAGGAAAGTCCCAGATACAGCAGCGTAACCACTATAATGCTATATCGGAAGAGTTTAAATTGTCTGCTGAAAATACTGATGAGTACACCAATGAACAGCATCGTCAGCAATCCCAGCGTCCACAATACCAGGATACGCAGGAAGGTCAAGTCATAACAACTGATGTACATGATCATACGCATCGCGCTGGAAGCGATCATAACAAATGTACAAAGCGACATCACCGTCAGTACGCCTTTCAATCCCTTGCTCTCCCGGAAGAAACTCATCCCCACCAGTACCAGGATAAGGTTCAGGATGCTTACTGCCAGCAGCTGGAAGAAACCTTCTCTTGCATATTCCGCATAGGTATAACCCTGCGGCAGCTGCAACTGTCCCAGAAACAGTCCAAAGATCTGAATGCCGGAAAACAAAAGATATACGACTGTCAGCATAGCGGTCACTGTGATCGCCAGCACCGGCTCTCCTGTGCGCCGATCCGTCACCTTCTCACTTAAGGAATGCCTGCAAAGACGCGCCACGATCAGATAGGTTGCAAAAAATACGATCGCTATTCTGGAAATGATCCAGGCAATGCTTTCCATCTCAAACAGTCCCAGGAAACGATTCGTCATCTGTTCAAAGAAAACATCCGCTTCCGAAAGCAGGCTGATCACCACCAACAGTAAGGGAACAGAAATAAGTGCCCCAAGCAGTACATAACCGATATTCTTGTTCTTCTTTCCATCTGTTTTAAGATAGTTCTCTGCATCATCAAAGGGCCGGACCAGTTCTGCCAGCGAACCAAATATCAGACAAACAATGTTTTTGAGATATTTCCCAAGCCCCCACGCATCGGTACGGTAGAATGTCCGAAGCATCAGGCTCATTGCCAGCAGAAAGATTCCCAGCTTATTGAATATTATGATCCTGGAGTCATCCGTACAAAAAGTGGATACTGCCAGTAGCACCATCGCCGCAAAATAAAATGCACTACCCTTCTTCAGTTTCATATCCAGCCGTGTAAGCGACATCTTCATATATACGATCGTGGCGATAATGAAAAACAGATAAGCGATACCCGCATCATTTTTGAACATGCAGAATGCATATAATACTGCATACAGCAGAGTTGCCGGTGCGAAGAAGGAAAACTTTGCTCGCATGGTCTTGAGCGCTTCCGTATCCTCCATTTCCGGTGTTGTGGTTTTCATCATCAGATCTCCGGCTGCATTCGGCGCAAATGCCTGCTTCCAGTCCTCCTTCGACTGTATGGCCACGCCACCTCCGTTTAATTCATTTTGATCCTTATCCATTGTTACTCTTCCTCCTTTCGGTATTCCAGGATATCTCCCGGCTGGCAGTCCAGTGCCTTACAGATTGCCTCAAGCGTCGAAAAACGCACCGCTTTTGCTTTGTTATTTTTCAGGATTGACAGATTCGCCAGCGTGATATCCACCTCATTTGCCAGCTCCGTCAGCCCCTTTTTTCTTTTTGCCATCATTACATCCAGATTAATTATGATCGCCATCTTCCTCATCTCCGTCCTGTTTATACGCTTAAATCGTCAGATCATTTTCCTCTTTGTACCGGACCGCCTCCTCAAAGACCAGCGCCAGCACCTTGCTAAACAAACCTGCGATCGTAAACACCAGGATCACAACCAGGATCGCTGTCGTCATATATACGGCAAAGCGCACGATCGACATCAGGACGATAAAAAAGCTCACATTCCCCATCTTCCGAAGACTCTCAACATTCTCATTTACAAAACAATCTTCGGCAAGCACTGTCTTAAAGATCCTCCGTAATTCATTCAGCAGAATACACGCCGCCACTCCAAGGATCATATAGATGACCACCGCCGGCCAATAATGCTCTGCCCAGGGTTCATAAAAGCGTGATCCGAATCTGAGCGAAAACGGAAGACTCAGTGTCAGTACAATCCCGGAATAAAACATAAAGTCCAGCAGATATTTTACCCGTCTTGTCAGTGTCAGTTTCTTTTCTCTAGCATCCATTGCTCCTCTATCTCCTCTTCATTTCTTATTCCCTGTTTGTACCAGGATATCCCGGTAGCCCGGCAGGTACTGCACCGCAATGACATTTTCCGGGTGTGCCAGCGTCAAATACAGTACGATCACAAAGAACCATTCCAGCGGTTTCATAATGAAATATACGATATCACAAGCGGATTTTGTGTGGATGCATCTGGCGATTGGAAATCCGTATTTATCGTAAAAGCTGCGGATCGCCCGGTGCAGCCGCGGTGTCTTCCACTCCAGCACAAGTTCAAATGCGTTTGCGACTTCCAGCTGCCGGTTGACTACCACCCTGTGTCCGTGGCGTTCTCCCATACGGAGCGGCTTGACCACCTTCTCGTGTCCGCCTGCTGCCACGGTGCACAGATAATGCTCATCCACCTGTACATTGGGTGGTGGGAGCATCTGCGACAAGTTCCAGTCTGCCGTCTCCGTCCAGGTTGCGATCAATGCATCCGGTCGCTGTCCCATAAGGATCGATATCCCCAGCACCGCCCCCAGCAAAGGAATGGCTGCCAGTAATGCGATCAGCGGCCAGCTCTGTGCCTTTCCGAGGATCCCTTCGTACCAGGTCCGTCTCTGATCGTCCATTTGCCCGTTCGCAAACATCACTTCACGAACATCATTCCATTCCTTGATCTTTTCACGGATCAGCGAGCACATCATCACGATCAGATTGCCCGGAAGAACCCATAACGGAATCGTTAACGGCATCCCTGATCTGATGGGCGCTATATGGATGCACCAGACCACACAGGTGACGGCAGCCGGATACATGGCTGCGATCGACAGCACTGAGATCAGCGGCGGTGTATCCTCCATTTTTCGCGAGGCCAAGATCATGAAACCGACAAATCCGATCAACATGATCACGAAATAAATACCTCTATGCTCCGAATTCAGGATCTGATGCACTTCATTGTTCACCAGTTGCTCGTTCCAGGGCTTATCGGTCACATCCATCATCACGATCCCCGCGTATAAACAGCTCAGTATCCCGCCGAGGATGACCGTCCAGATCCAGCATGCTCTCTTCCGTTTCATTCCCGGAACAAATAAGCCATAGACATTTGCGATACTTAATACGATCGGTGATGTCACGGAAATGACCGCCAACAAGATCCCTAAAATAGCCGCTGCAATATCTATCATTTTCTTTCTCCTCAAAATCCTTTCACATCTGCGTCAGCAATCTGTCCGCATCACTCTTCGATCTGCTTGCTTAAAATACACTGTCCTCAGTCATTTGATCATATACCGTTTGCTTTGTCTCCGGATCATCCGCAACAAAATAATACCGTTTCCCGCCCGTCTCTATCTGCAGCCAGTACTCTTTAAAGAGATCATAAGGCTTAAGCTCACTGCTCATCTCCTCAAACTGCGCATACAGATCATCCATCATCTCCGGCGTCATATCCGCGATCACGATCTTACTGGAGATAATGCCATTGTTCTGATACCGAGTAGAGACCGATTCATCTCCAATGGTTCCGAGTTCCGGATACCCCTCCAATACTTCTTTGATCACATAAAAATCGTAGTCCGTATCCATTTTATAAAACTCCTGCGTAAACTCACCGCTGCGATCATATATGTAATCAGAAACACTGCCGACCGTACAATCCACACCATTGATCACTGCCGGATACAGACGAAACTCACGACTTTGCTCTTTCAGTTCGCGATAGTCCTCTTCTACCACAGCCTGCGGATCATATCCCTGTGCGTACTCTGTCAGTTCATCATAGGAATGGTGCACTTTCGTAAAACCTTGGGGCACCTCATATCCCCCGCATCCCGTAAGCAGCAATCCAACAGAGAAAATAACGCTGAGCATCTTAGTTCTTTTCCTCATACAATTGCCCTCTCTTCGTTTTCTATTGGTAAGTATATCATCAAAAATTCGAATGTCAATAATAATTTATCGAATATCGATAATTCTTTATTGTGAAAGGGGAAGGCAAGGTACTGCCGCCAAGTAACCAAAAAAAGACAAGCTATAAAAAGCCTGCCTTTTTCATATTGCAATATTGAATCTTATTTATTCCTGCGTATTGGTATCTGCCGGTGCGTCTGCTGCTTCAGCGTTGCCGTCCTTGTCTTTCTTATCGCCCTGGCCGGCCATTTCGCGGATCAGGTGGATCAGTTCCAGATCGGACTGGGACATGCGGAGATTCGTCTCCATCTTCGTTCCTTCCGGAGTGGTCACGGTCATTTCCACGATCGTTCCTTCCTTGGCTCCTGCCTGCGCTACCGCCTGTAAAAACGGGAAAAACTTGGGATGATTCGTTCCAAACTCTCCCAGCAGCCCCTTCACCTTAAATAAATCCATAGGGTTGATCATATCTTATGTGTCTCCATTCTTGTAAGTATTTATTTTCCAACGATATGATTTTAACCGTTTTTCACAAATTTAGCAATCCTTTTTCGGCCAGAAGAATTCATTCTTGCGCGCCAGCCTCTGCTCAAAATCCAGCACCGGCATAGGTCTGTCAAAGAAGAATCCCTGTGCCATAAAGCATTTGCAATCCTGAAGCAGCTTCACATGTTCTTCCGTCTCTACGCCTTCCACGATACACTCCAGGCCCATATCCTGCGCCATGGCGATCACATGCCGTAGCATAGTGCTGTCGTAGCTCTTGTCATCCTCCGCCGTGGGCAGGAAGCTTTTGTCCAGTTTCAACACATTCCAGGGCACCTCACGGATCAGATTGATGGAAGAATACCCCGTACCGAAATCGTCTACCGAAGTAGCGATCCCCACCTCGTGCAGGCCGTTTACGATCTTCTTTAAGTCGTTAAACTCCACATCCGTGGTCGTCTCCGTCAGCTCCACTTCGATGTACTCGTGGGGCACGCGGTTGCCGTCGATGATATCCAGGATATGCTTGAGCAGATCAACATCGCCCAGATGCCTGCGGGATAAGTTAAAAGAAACCCGCACCGGTTCTTTACCGTCATCCAGCCATCTGCGAATGTCACGGCACACCTTTTCCAGCATATAGAAATCCAGTCTGCAGACATTGGCGCTCTGCTCCAATACCGGTATAAATACCCCCGGCGATATCACATGATCATTGCGGATCCAGCGGCACAATGCCTCAGCCCCCACCAGGTGATAATCATGCAGATTCACCTTAGGCTGATAATAGACTTTAAACTCATTATTCCGAATGGCCTCCGGAAAACTGTTCTCGATCTTTTTGGCTTCTGTGCGTCTCCTCTCCATTTCCTCACTGAAGAAGATTTCATCCGTATCCTTGCGGCTTTTTGCCAATGCCATGGCACTGCCGATACGGTCCATTATATCTTCCGGCGTACGGATAATATCCCGGATCTCCGGCAAGAAATAACCTGCCTTTGCCGAAATACTCAGACTCTCACCGGTCTCTTCGTTATATGTGAGCACCTCACCGTGCAGATGCGACCGGACGATCTCCAGATTATCTTTCAGAAACATCACAACAAAGTTGTCGCCACCAATCCTGCCGACCACCCCCGGCTTAGCCAGCTTGTTCTGCAGGCGGTGCACATACTCTTTCATCAACCCTGTTGCAGGATCGCGTCCGACACGCTCATTCACCAGTGAAAAACTCTTTAGGTTAAAATAACAGTATCCAAACTCCAGCACCTTCTTCTGCGCGATCATCTGCCCGATCTGCTTCATAACAAAGCGCATATTCCGCACATCCAGCGGCACATCCGTCATAGTAAATTTGTCAAGCAAGTCCAACAGACGCATCCGTCCGGTATAGGCAAAGAAACTCTTCTGAAAAACATGCACCCGTTCCAGATCTTCCGCATCCCAGGCCGGTCCGTCTTTTCTCTCAAACATCGAGCAGATCGTAATGGTCCCGCCGTTAGTTACCTCCCTGGCCTTGTATGGTCTGGTATAATCCGCCTCGCCTTCTTCAAAAAAAACATCCACAACTGCTTTGTGTTCCACCTCATCCTGCGGTGAATAATAATATTCCACCTGGACCTTTGCGATCCGCAGCACCCGGCACATCTCCACGATCGCCTGTGAGATCTGTTCTTTACGGAATGTTTTGATCTTTTCCATCTCCAGCAGGTAGTTCTCCATTACCTCGCTGTATTCATAAACATCTGCTAACATAGATTTACCTTTCCGTTCAAAGAAAATATATTACGAAAAGTGTATTACAGCCGCCCCATCGGTGTCATCTCTCTACACTTGTCAGTTCTACCATTCTTCCAAAGTAGGTCAACGCATCGACATCGGATTCCGAAAGTCGGCACGCGCTGCCGGCACGGTTCAGAAAAACAATATATCCGTCTTTCTTCGCGGCTTTCATATGATATACCACCATAAAGCGGTACTTCTGATCCATAAAACGGATCAGATCTTCATCTTTTTCATTTGTATCCTTTTGGAAATTATGAAAATTGATCTGCACACGGTTATTCTCATCAAACTGTTTCTGGAATTTTTCCCCTGCCAGAAACTCCATCGCCATAGTCGCATCATCGATACGGCTGTTGTCCTTATCGATCACCGTGCGTGTGATCCCATACCTGCTCTTTTTCAGGTCATCAAAGAACACATAGATCTCGTCCAGATCAAACGCAGCCAACACCTGCTCCATCGCCGTATGGATCGGTAAGATCGTCTGTTGCAAAAAACGGTCCATATAGTCCATCAGCATATGGACTTTTTCGGATGCATTGGCGGCACGCTGTGCCATAGGCGCACTCTCTTCCTGCGCATGCAGCACATCTCCGTGCACCTCCGGCGTGTAGATGATGTAGCGGTTACGCCCCTTCATCTTGGCTCTGTAGAGCATCTTGTCTGTCAGCAGAAACAGCTCATCATAATCCACTGCATTGTCCGGGAATAACGCCGTACCGATGGATACGGTGATGTCCAGGCTGCCACGGAAGCCCTTGTACTTGGATTCCACCGTCTCACGGATCTTGGCCAGCACTTCACGCACCCTCTGGCGATCGCTGATATTTTCCAGCACCATCATAAACTCATCGCCGCCGATCCTGCCGACCACACCGTTCTCGCCCACGATATCGCGGAGGATGTGTGCCACATCAATGATCACTTCATCACCGGTCATATGACCAAACAGATCATTGACGCTCTTGAAATAATCAATATCCATCAGGCAGAAATAAAAGGTTTTCTTCGGATAATGCTGCGTCAATACTCTGGCGCGTTCCGTGATCGTCTGCTTATTGAGCAGGCCGGTCATCTCATCGATCTGCGCCAGCGCACCGTCCGCCTTCAGAGACTGGATATCCCGCAGTTCCATATGCACGGTCTCATCCGGTTCCTCGGCTTTTTCTACATTTGCCGCCACCCAGTTGAGCCGCCCGCCGGCCGTACGGATACGGAAACAGCTCAGACCGATCCCCCCCGGGTCGATGGCAAATACCGCATTCCGCAGCTGTATCATATCCTGCGGTGGCACCACCAAATCCATATTGGAGATCTGCTTTCTTCCGACATATTCAAGGAAAGCGCTTTCACAAGTGAGAATATCCAGATTTTTATCTGTTGATATCAGATACTTTTTGAATTGATCCATCTATTGTACCCCCGAGTCGTATCCCCAAAAATCAATCCAACACCTATGTAAAATATTACCATTTTTTTCTGTTTTGCGCAACAAAAAACCACCCCTGTTCTTCACAGGAGTGGTTCTTGAATTCTTCTATATTTCTTTAATTTGCGCCCTTCTCCAGAGCCAGGGTTCTGGTGGTCAGATCACATACCTCGGACGGACCATAGTACTGGATCGCACCCGGATAGGTAAATGCGGTCTTCTCTGCCCACTCTGCTCTGTGTGCCTCGAAGAACTTGAACGGTGCGCCATCCAGCTCTACCAGAGCCTTACGGATTACCGGCTTATCCTCGCCATTTCTGCGCTCCATGTTCATCATCTTGGTGATCGGCATACCGCCTGCTACCCACTCCTCAGCCGGCTTGGACAGGTTGGATACTTTGGAAAGATATCCGGTATATCCGTACTGGATCAGCATGAATGCATTGTAGCCCAGGGAGTAGCAGTAATCTGCGTCAAAGTTGGACGGGAATGCACATCTGCCTTCATAACCGAAGAAGTGATGCTGTGCGGAGAACTTGCCCTTATAGCTGCCTGCTGCCTTTCTTGCTGCCAGCTTGTCTGCTACCAGTGCGGAGAACAGCTTCTCGGACTCGATCAGAGATACCTGAACATTACCGTGCGGATCTCTCTCCAGGAACAGCTGCTGCTGTACGAACTGCGGCAGGATCTCAAATACCTTGAAGGATTCTGCGGACAGACCGTTCTTGATGAAGTCATACTTTGCATCCCAGTTCGGCAGAGCGTTGAATTCCTCCGTCTTCTTACCAGCCAGCAGCTCGTTGATCTCAGCGATCAGTTTGGAAAATTCCGGTACGAACTCTACGATACCTTCCGGAATGATCGCTACACCGAAGTTCTCGCCGTTTGCTGCACGCTTCTCTACAGAATCTGCGATGTAATCAGCGATTGCGGACAGGGACATCTTCTTTGCTGCTACTTCTTCACCGATCAGACAGATGTTCGGCTGTGTCTCCAGTGCACATTCCAGTGCCACATGGGAAGCAGAACGCCCCATTACCTTGATGAAGTGCCAGTACTTCTTAGCGGAGTTTGCGTCACGCTCGATGTTACCGATCAGCTCGGAATAAGTCTTGGTTGCGGTATCGAAACCGAAGGATGCTTCGATATCTTCGTTCTTCAGGTCACCGTCGATGGTCTTCGGGCAGCCGATCACCTGTACGCCGGTGTTGTGTGCTGCCATATACTCAGCCAGTACAGCTGCGTTGGTATTGGAGTCGTCACCACCGATGATCACGATTGCGGTCAGGCCATGCTTCTTAGCCACTTCGGTCACGATCTTGAACTGCTCTTCCGTTTCCAGCTTGGTACGGCCGGAACCGATGATATCAAAACCGCCGGTGTTACGATAAGCGTTGATATACTCGTCATCGAATTCAATATAGTCATCTTCGATCAGACCGCTCGGGCCGCCCTTGAAGCCCAGCAGCACATTGTTCTTATCGGTTGCCTTGATGGCATCGTACAGACCGCATACTACATTATGTCCGCCCGGTGCCTGGCCGCCGGAAAGTATCACACCGACTACCTGCTTCTTTGCTGCGGAAGTATTTGCGCCCTTCTGGAAGGTGATCTCGTTCTTTCCGTAGGTGTTCGGGAACAGTGCCTTGATCTTGTCCTGGTCTGCTACGCTCTGGGTTGCAGCACCGTCTTTTACGCAGATCTCAGCGATACCGCCGCGGAGCATGCCCGGCAGCTTCGGTGTGTACTCGTATCTTGCTTTCTGAAGCGGTGAAAGATTCATGATAGTTTCTCCTTTGATTTTTTTATAAATAACGGCCCGGCCCCACTGGGAAACCGAGCCGCCACTTGGTGTTTGTTTTATCAGCCTGCTGCTTTCTTTGCTTTCTCAGCCTTTACTGCTGCGGTCAGCTGCGGAACGATCTTGTTCAGGTCGCCTACGATACCGTAGTCAGCTACATCAAAGATCGGAGCGTCCTCATCCTTGTTGATTGCAACGATGATGTCGGACTCTTCCATACCAGCTACATGCTGGATTGCACCGGAGATACCGATTGCGAAGTACAGGTTCGGACGAACGGTCTTACCGGTCTGGCCTACCTGCAGATCCTTCGGCTTCCAGCCTGCATCTACTACTGCACGGGAGCAGGAAACGGTACCGCCCAGAGCCTCAGCGAGATCCTCAAGGATCTTGAAGTTCTCGGGAGAACCTACGCCACGGCCACCGGATACCAGAATCTTAGCGTCCATGATATCAACAGTATCGGAAACAGCCTTAACCACTTCCTTGATGGTGACATATCTGTTGTCCGGTGTGAAGCCCGGGTTGAACTCGATCACTTCTGCCTTAGCTCCTGCGATCGGGTCGATCTTCTGCATAACGCCGGGACGAACGGTTGCCATCTGCGGACGGTTGTCCGGGCAGGCGATGGTAGCAATGGTATTGCCGCCGAATGCCGGACGGGTCATCAACAGCTGGTTGTGCTTCTGCTCCTGACCCGGGATCGGGTTCAGAGGGAAGTCACCGATATCCAGCTGTGTACAGTCAGCGGTCAGACCGGTAGCTACACGAGCGGATACGGTAGGACCAAGGTCACGGCCGATCGCGGTAGCACCTACCAGAACGATCTCCGGCTTATACTCGTTGATTACGGATGCCAGAGCGTGTGCATACGGCTCGGTTCTGTAATCCTTCAGTTCCGGATCGTCTACTACGATGACACGGTCTGCGCCATACTCAGCCAGACGGTCTACCAGATTCTTTACATTGGAACCGATCAGCACTGCGGTTACCTGGGTAGCCAGAGGTGCTGCAAGGTCTTTTGCTTTTCCCAGCAGTTCTAATGCAATGGGGCTGATCTCATTGTCTACCTGCTGTGCGTAGACATATACGCCCTTGTAATCTTCTAATGCCATTTTTTACAAATCTCCTTCCGAAATGATTTTACAGCGCGTGCTTCTCGTTCAGCTTGCCGATGATATAGGAAACTGCCTCTTCCGGAGAATCCGGAGTTACCTTCTCACCTTTGCCCTTACGAACCTTATCGGATGCCTTTGCGATCTTGGTTGGGGATCCCTTCAGACCCAGGTTGCAATCCTCAACATCCTTCAGATCAGCACGGCCCCAGGTAGTGATCTCTGCCTTTACAGCATCGAAGATACCGCCTACGGACATGTATCTCGGCTCGTTCAGTTCTGCCAGAGCTGTTACCAGACACGGCATCTGAGCTTCTACGATATGATATCTGTCATCATACTGACGCTTTACAGTAACTTTCTTTGCTGCTTCGTCTACCTGAATATCCATTGCATAGGAGATCACCGGAAGACCAAGGTGCTCAGCGATCTGCGGACCAACCTGAGCGGTATCACCATCGATTGCCTGACGGCCGGTAATGATCAGGTCGTACTCCAGATTGCGGATCGCACCTGCGATCGTGGTAGAAGTAGCCCAGGTATCTGCACCACCCAGTACACGGTCGGTTACCAGGATCGCCTTATCAGCGCCCATAGCCAGTGCTTCCTGCAGCACATCTGCTGCCTTCGGAAGACCCATAGTCAGTACGGTTACTTCTGCGCCGTACTTATCTTTCAAACGCAGTGCTGCCTCAAGACCTGCCTTATCATCCGGGTTCATGATGGTCAGCATTGCTGCTCTGTTTAATGTTCCGTCCGGATTGAACTCTACGCCGCCCTTGGTATCCGGAACCTGTTTGATACATACGATAATTTTCACTTTACCCGATCCTCCTTACAAATCGTAGTGTTTTATGTGATTTGTCTTTCACGGATGCGGATCTGTAATCTCGTTTGCTCTCTGCAATATCCTCGATATTTACAACTCTTTTCGCAAACGAGAACAGCTCCGAATCCTTACTTCAGAATATTAGCAGAGATGACCATACGCTGTACTTCGGAAGTACCTTCGTAGATCTCTGTGATCTTTGCATCACGCATCATACGCTCTACATCGTACTCACGGATGTAACCGTAACCACCGTGGAGCTGAACTGCCTTGGTTGTTACTTCCATAGCAACTTCTGCTGCGTAAAGCTTAGCCATAGCAGCTTCTACGGAATAGGAAACCTTCGGGTTCTTCTGATACTCTGCTTTCTTCATTGCAGCTGCGTATACCAGATACTGAGCAGCCTGTACTTTGGTAGCCATATCTGCCAGCTGGAACTGTGTGTTCTGGAATGCGCCGATGGCACGTCCGAACTGCTTACGCTCTTTTACATAGTTGATGGTGGTCTCCAGAGCACCTTCTGCCAGACCCAGAGCCTGTGCAGCGATACCGATACGGCCGCCGTCCAGGGTGTGCATAGCGATGTTGAAGCCCTTGCCCTGCTGCCCTAACAGGTTCTCCTTCGGGATACGGCAATCCGTGAAGATCAACTCGTAAGTAGAGGATCCGCGGATACCCATCTTGTTTTCCTTGGTACCGAAAGTGAATCCCGGTGTACCTTTTTCTACGATGAATGCGGAGATCTCTTTCATCATCTTGCCGCGCTTCTCGATCTTGCCGGTTACAGCGAAGATCACATATACATCTGCTTCCTTACCGTTGGTGATGAAGCACTTGGAGCCATTCAGCACCCACTCGTCACCGTCCAGAACAGCCTTGGTCTGCTGTCCCTGAGCATCGGTACCTGCGCCCGGCTCGGTCAGACCGAAAGCACCCAGCTTCTCGCCCTTTGCAAGGGGGATCAGGTATTTCTGCTTCTGCTCTTCAGTACCGAATGTCATGATCGGGTCTACGCAAAGAGAGGTATGTGCGGATACGATAACGCCTGTGGTACCGCAAACCTTGGAAAGTTCCTCTACACACATTGCATATGCCAGAGGATCTGCGCCCTGTCCGCCGTACTCCTTCGGTACAGGAATGCCCAGAAATCCGTATCTGGCCATCTTCTCAACCGTCTCACGCGGGAAGCGTTCTTCTTCGTCTACTTCCTGTGCAAGAGGCTTTACTTCGTTCTGGGCGAAATCTCTGAACAGCTGTCTCGCCATCTCATGTTCTTTGTTCAATGTGAAATCCATGATTTATTTTAAACCTCCTTAAAATTTTTCCTGATCAGATTGCATCAACGGGAGTCTTGGTACGATCCTCATTGTATACATAGAAGCCCTTGCCGGACTTTACACCAAGATTGCCGCCGCGAACCATCTTGCGGATCAGCGGGCAAGCACGATACTTGCTATCCTTGGTCTCGTTGTACAGAACGTCCATAATAGCAAGGCAGATATCCAGGCCTACATAGTCGCCCAGCTCCAGGGGACCCATCGGATGATTTGCGCCCAGCTTCATAGCTGCATCGATACCTGCGATATCGGATACGCCTTCCATCTTGATGAATGCTGCTTCGTTGATCATCGGGATCAGGATACGGTTTACAACAAAGCCTGCTGCCTCGTTTACCTGAACCGGAGTCTTGCCGATCTCCTCGGAGATCTTCTTGATCTTCTCAACGATCTCTGCCGGAGTGTTCACACCTGCGATCACTTCGATCAGCTTCATTCTGTCTGCCGGGTTGAAGAAGTGCATACCAACTACCGGACGGTTTACACCCTTTCCGATCTCGGTAATGGACAGAGAAGATGTGTTGGATGCGAATACGCAGTCTGCCTTGCAGATCGCGTCCAGCTCCTTGAATGTGGTCTGCTTTACATTCATATCTTCGAAAGCAGCCTCTACGATCAGATCGCAGTCTGCACAGATATCCTCTTTCAGACCCGGAGTGATGGAAGAAGTGATCTTGTCCACCTGCTCCTGTGTCATTTTTCCTTTTTCTACCAGTTTGGCATAGCCCTTAACAATCTTGTCCTTGCCGCCTTCAGCCCACTCCTGCTTGATATCGCAGAGAGCTACTGTATAGCCGTCAACCTGAGCAAATGCTTTTGCAATGCCCTGTCCCATGGTGCCTGCACCGATAACTCCTACCTTCATTTATACTTCCTCCTCTTAAAATGATTTACTTATTCTGGAATGCTACAACCTTAACCTTGGTCGGGTCATCCTTCTTCTTTAAGAAGTTACCCATACCTGCCCTCTGGTCTTCGGTCTCGAAGCAGTCACCAAACAACTTCTCCTCGATTGCAACACCTTCGTCGATGGAAACCTGCAGACCTTCGTTGATTGCCTTCTTGCAGTTACGAACAGCGATCGGAGCCTGCTTTGCGATGCCTGCAGCCATCTTCTCAGCTGCTGCCATCAGCTCATCCTGCGGATATACCGCGTTTACCAGACCGATACGGAATGCTTCGTTTGCATCAATATTTCTTGCAGTGTAGATCATCTGCTTTGCCATACCTGCGCCTACCAGACGAGCCAATCTCTGAGTACCGCCGAAGCCCGGAGTGATGCCCAGGCCTACTTCCGGCTGTCCGAACAGTGCGTTGTCGGAGCAGATGCGGATGTCACAGCTCATAGAGATCTCGCAGCCGCCGCCCAGTGCGAAGCCGTTTACTGCAGCGATCACCGGGATCGGGAATTTCTCGATCTTTAAGAACACATCGTTACCCTTCTTACCGAAAGCTTCGCCTTCTGCCTTGGACAGAGTGCTCATCTCACCGATATCAGCGCCTGCCACGAAGGACTTCTGGCCTGCACCGGTCAGAATCAGGCAACGGATCGTGTTCAGATCTACTGCATCCAGAGTCGCATTCAGCTCATCCAGAACCTGAGAATTCAGAGCGTTCAGAGCCTTCTCACGGTTGATGGTGATGATTCCTACTGCATCTTTTACTTCATACAATACAAATTCCATTTTATCCTCTTTCTGCGCGTACCGGAGATCCGGGTGCGCCTTATGCTTGTTTAGACAACGAAAAGCGGGGAACCGTATTTTCTACGGCTCCCCACCATTTTGATATAGTTATCCCTCGTATCTCTCTACGATCGTAGCGCAGCCCATACCGCCGCCGATGCACAGGGTAGCCAGCCCCTTCTTTGCACCCTTTGCTTCCATCTCGTGAAGCAGGGTTACCAGGATACGTGCGCCGGATGCGCCTACCGGATGGCCAAGTGCGATCGCACCGCCGTTCGGGTTCAGCTGCTTGTCTACATCGATGCCCAGATCCTTGCCTACTGCTACAGACTGAGCTGCAAATGCTTCATTTGCCTCGATGATATCGAAGTCTTCGATCTTGTAACCGCATTTTGCCATTGCCTTCTTGGTAGCTGCAACAGGTCCGATACCCATTACTTCCGGACGAACACCAGCCAGTGCGCCTGCTACGAAAGTAGCCATCGGCTTAACGCCCAGTTCCTTTGCCTTCTCTTCGGTCATAACAACGATTGCTGCTGCACCGTCATTGATACCGGAAGCGTTACCTGCGGTAACCACGCCGTCCGGATTGAGCGGCTTTAACTTTGCAAGACCTTCGATGGTGCTGCCCTCACGAGGACCTTCATCCTTGTTGAATACGATGGTCTCTTTCTTCTTCTTGATCTCGACCGGAACGATCTCCTTGTCGAATGCGCCTGCTGCCTGTGCTGCGCAAGCCTTCTGCTGGCTCTTCAGTGCGAACTCGTCCAGCTCTTCTCTGGTCAGGTTCCACTCTTTTGCTACATTATCAGCAGTTGTGATCATGTGGTAATCGTTGAATGCATCCCACAGAGCATCCTTTACCATAGTGTCAACCAGGCCGCCCTTGGACTGGCTCGGCCACATCATACGATATCCGTAACGTCCATTCGGAATAGCAAAAGGGGCCATAGACATGTTTTCCATACCGCCGGCAACTACGATGTCTGCATCGCCTGCAGCGATCATCTGCGCTGCCATATTTACGCAGTTCAGACCGGAACCGCAAACTACGTTCACAGTCACTGCCGGAACCTCGATCGGCAGGCCGGCCTTGATGGATGCCTGACGTGCTACGTTCTGTCCCAGACCTGCCTGGATTACGCAGCCCATATATACCTGATCCACCTTCTCCGGTGCCACACCTGCACGATTCAGTGCCTCTTTGATTACGATAGCGCCAAGTTCCGCTGCCGGAGTGGTTGAAAGTGCGCCGCCCATAGTACCGATGGCAGTACGGCAAGCACCTGCCAAAACGATTTTCTTTGCCATTTTGCTTCCTCCATAATGAATGATATTGATTAATAGAATGTCTTCTTGCGACAAGCACGATTTTAACATAAGAAAAAGGGTTTGGCAAATGATTTTTGCCCCTGAAATGCCCGAAAAATAAGGTTTTTTCTTGTAAGCGCTTTCAGAAATTTACATAATAAAAGCCGCCCGGATTTTCCCGGACGGCGCTCTGATTTTTTATACTTCCGGCTCGATGAGTCCGTAGGTGTTACCTTTACGCTTGTAAACCACATTTACCTGATCGGTCTCTGCGTTGCAGAATACGAAGAAGCTGTGGCCTAACAGTTCCATCTGTACGCATGCATCTTCCGGATACATCGGCTTGATATCGAATTTCTTTGTACGGATGATCTTTACTTCTTCCTCATCCATAAAGTCCTTGTCAAGGTATTCCTGCTTGAAGGAGCCTGCTCCCTGCTCACGGTCGGTCAGCTTGGTCTTATATTTCTTCAGCTGACGCTCGATGATCTCTTCTACCAGGTCGATGGATACATACATATCGTTGCTGACCTGCTCGGAACGAATGATGCTGCCCTTAACCGGGATCGTTACTTCGATCTTCTGACGGTCTTTCTCAACAGACAAGGTTACATGTACTTCGGTATCTTCGGTAAAATACTTCTCCAGTTTGCCAATCTTGTCTTCGACGGCACTCTTCAACCCCTCCGTTACCTCGATATTCTTTCCCAGGATGATAAATTTCATACGCTTTTCCTCCATTTCCCCGCGTACGCGGAGTTATGTATTCTTGAAGACGCAAAACCCGCTTTCGCAAGTTATTGCGTGCTTTCAAGTAGTTACAGTATACCATATCTTTCCCGAAAAGACAAATGATATTCGACAAATTGTGGTTTAGCGAGCCCCCGCCCTTCGCTTCAAGATTACGATATTCTTTGTAGCTGGCTAAAAGGTATCACAGGAGCCGGGACAGATAAAGCAGTTTTCGAAGCCTTGCCGAAGCAGTTTGTGAACCCAAGCATCCCCCACTCGCCCGCAGCAACTGTTTGAAGTGCAGCTCGTGCCCCGTTCTTTTTAGGCACGAGCAAGCAAGTTTGCAAGGGCGAGTCGGGGGTATAGATAACTACTACATCGCAAGGAATCCCCCCAGAGGGTCCCCCCTTGCGAATATCCTAAGGCATCCTCCCGCAAGCGGGCCCCTCCTTAGGATGAGTGCGAGAAAACTGTCTTTACTGCCCGGCGACTTGGCGGAGACTACGGCAGGCCAGAG
>JAFXQR010000165.1 GCA_017526985.1 Lachnospiraceae bacterium | reverse complement strand
GCCGCTGCAGCTATGACAACGAGTCGGGTAGGCAGCTGCACCGTCACCCTGGGCCAGTACATCCAGGGGAACGTCGACCCGGAGATCAAAACGATCCAGATCATCCTGAACGCGAAGGGATACAAAGGGAAAGATGGAAAAGCGCTGGCTGTAGACGGGGAGCTCGGAGACAATACGGCATATGCGATCGAGCAGCTCCAGCGTAAGGCAGGCATGAAGAATATTAACTTCGGGACGGTATCCACCAAGACGTGGGAGATCCTGATAAGCTAAAAAAGACGGGCCGTTATGGCCCGTCTTTTGCATCTTTCGGAGAGCTGTATCGTGTGATATTTCGTGTGATATCGGTATAAAAATATGCCAATTTAATATAAATATTATGATATAATCAAAATAATAAGATGCCGAAAAACCGCATAAATACAGCGTTCTTGTATTTGCTGGGTTTCACGATTTTGGCCATATCGGGTTCGATCCCGGTCGCCGGCATTCTAAAACCTCAGTGTTTACTGGGGTTTTTCTTTTTCGTGTGATATTTCGTGTGATACAATTTTCGAAAAATGATCATTTGCTTTCTGGTTCATTTCCTTCTGATGGTCGCTCATGGTGTGTCGGTAGATCTGCTTTAGGACCGTATCGGTTGACCATCCCCCTCTGGCCATGATATATGCATCAGGAATACCGAGCGCATGCTGGATGCTTGCGGAGTAATGTCGTAAATCGTGAAAGCGGAAGTTCTGCAGTCCGGAGCTGCGCAGATAGCGCTTGAACTCAGCCGTCAGCACATCCGGCGTCATCGTAACAAGCCTGCCGGTTTTACCGTTCCATAGGTCTGCCACCATGTCGGGATACTCGATATACCTGTCACCGTGGTAGCTCTTTGGATGCCGTATGATCCATTTTCGCGGTTGATCCGGTTCCTGCTGTTTAATCATATTCTCGCACACGTGCACAACATTTCCGTTGATGTTCCTGGTGTCCAGAGCGCAGATCTCTCCGCGCCTCATCGGGCCGAATGCCGCCAACATAACAGGCAGTTCCATAGCCGTCCCCTGAATCCGTTCGATCAGGGAACCAATATCTTCATCTGTAGGGACGTAAAGATCCGGACGGACCCTTTGCGGAAGCCGTGTATTAAGGACCAGATTGGGACGATATTCACGTAGAACAGACGATATAAACGCATGTATATTGCTGACGGTCTTTGGAGCAAGTTTTTCCGAGCATGAATTGATTACGGCCTGAATATGCTGCTGCGTGATCTTGCTGATGCTGATATCGGCGATCTGGCCGCAATAGTTTTTAAGTGTCTTGCGGTAATCCTCCAGTGTGCGTGGAGACAGTGTTTGTGTCCTCAGGGCGATATATTCGGTTGCAGCCCCGGAAAAAGTAACGGTATTCTTTTGGGTTTCCTTTTGTTCCATCCATTCATCAGCCATCTGCTCACATTTGTGTTTGCCGCGCTGTGAGGGATCGGGGCAGGTGATCGAATGATAATGCTTTTTACCGTTGGCGTCGGTGTAGTCATATACCTGACATCGCCAGGAGCCAGACGGAAGTTGTTTTGCCGTTGCCATAGTTCTACCTCTTTTTCTGATTTGAGCGTAAAAAAATACGCCTGACAATATGTTGCCATGCGCTCCGAAAGATGCTAAAATCAGAGTGTCAATGATTGGCTTCTTTCAGAGCTGGTCCGCCGCTCGTCCTGTTGGCGCAGGGTGGGCGGTTTTTTAGTTATTCAAGAGATACTGAAAATTCTACGTCTTCCGCAAAGAAATCTTTCATGGAAGAGATGTTGACAATAATGTCGCTTGTGTCCGTGATCATAGACGCATATGCCACCTCTATCGGCCCGGCGCCTGATCTATACTCTGTATTCTTTTCTTTGATGGCGGGATTATCGGAGACCGTTGCAGAGTCCTGCTCACGATTGTTCTGGAACACCTTTACATAAAAATCAAATCCAGCTGCGGATGTTTCTCCTGATCCGTTCACATAATCAAAATACAGAATAACGCAGTCTTCTCCGTTATATGTTTTCCCTAATTCAGCACGCTTATAGGAAAGCGAACAACCTTCTGACACCATCACAGTTTCAACCGTTCCGGGATCGATGGCTTCCTGATCCGGTGCTTTCGATACCCCATCCGGTGCACCACCGATCTGAGCCTCCAGCGCCGCGACTCTTTCCTCAAGCGCAGCAATTCGGCTTTCCAGATCCGTATCACTGCCGAACACCGGAACAGCAAGAGCCAAGGATGCTGCCATCAATAATGCAAGTTTCCTCATTTTAGTCCTCCCTTCCTGAGTGAGCCTCTTTTTCTATAATCTGCACGTCATATCCGCCAAAATCATTTCGTTTACAATGATTGACGGCATGGCGATATGCATCAAGTTTTTTCTGTGGTGGCAATTCAGAATTGATATAAATCGTATAATCATCTTCAGCTCCTGGTGTCACCATCTCGTTTATTCCAGCCGGTAGTTTTACTTGGTAAACATACAAGTCGATCATTTATTGGTTCCTTTCAGTCTTATAAGCAAGTCGGCTGCCATTTGTATATCTTCTGGCGAGCAATCACGTGCGGCATCAAATAGCACGCGGATCTTTGGATTCTCGAATAACTCCTGAGCAAGGGCTGCAGTTTCTGGGCTAAGGTAGTAATTATCCTCACTGCGCTCCTCCATGATAGCCATCCTGGAGACATTGAAATAATGGCACAGCATATCAATATTATCCATTCTCGGGACTCTCGTTCCGTTCATCCAACTTGAAACAGTGGCCTTGTTTATCTTCAGGTCTCGGGAGATATCAGCCTGACTTTTTCCTGCATCATATGCTATCCTTCTTAAATTTTTCGATATG
>JAFXQR010000164.1 GCA_017526985.1 Lachnospiraceae bacterium | reverse complement strand
TCTTTTCCGAAGCTGTGCTCTTTCGGCTTCTGCGCAAGCGCATCCCGAACCGCCGCCTGCAGCTGATCGTCCGAAACATTGTTCCGTAACAGTTCCCGCAGGTCGATACCGTCTTTATAATACAGGCACAGTTTCAGTCTGCCTTCTGCCGTCAGACGCAGCCGGTTACAGTCTGCGCAGAATTTGTGTGAAATGGGCGAAATAAACCCAATCCTTCCGGCAAAGCCCTGGAATCTGTAATACTGTGCCGGTCCCTCTCCGTCATACGCCAGCTTCTCTGCTTTTCCATAAACCGCTTCCAGACTTTCCAGCAATTCCTCTGTCGGTATCCCTGTATACAACCTTCCCTGACCGATGGGCATCAGCTCAATAAAACGCACATCCATCTTCCGGTCCCTTGCCAGCTCTGCCAGCTTCACCGGCTCCCCGGGATTCAACTCCCGCACCGGTACACAGTTCAGTTTCACCGTCAATCCCCTGTCGTATGCCGCATCCATCCCGGCAAGCACCTCTTGCAGATGATCACTGCCGGCAATGCGTTTGAAGATTTCGCTATCCAGCGCATCGATACTGATATTCACATGATCCAGCCCGGCTTCGGTCAGTTCCGGCAGCATCTCTGCCAGCCGCACGCCGTTCGTTGTCAATGCCAGATGCTCGATCCCGGGCATCCCATGTAACTGCCGCAGCAATTCCGTGATATTCTTCCGCACCAGGGGCTCTCCGCCGGTCAGCCGCACCTTTTTCAGTCCCATCCCCGCCATTACACGCGCCACCCGTGCGATTTCTTCCAGCGTCAGCACATCTTTATGTGCCACACAAGGCACGCCCTCCGCCGGCATACAATACTTGCAGCGCAGATTGCACTTATCCGTCACCGAGATCCTCAGATAATCAATTGTCCGTCCGTATAGATCCTTCATTTTCTCTGGTTATTTCCCGGCTGCAGCTTTCTTCTTTCGCGTGCCTTTTCCCGCATGTGCTTTAGCCTGCTCCTGTTTTGGATCCGGTTCCGCTTGTTCATTTCGTGCTTTTGATTCGTCTGCTTCCGTTGTATTAGATGTTTGCTTTACAGTTTCCTTCACTTTCGCCGCTTTTTTGCTGACATACCGATCCAGCTGTACCTTTAAGAATGCGGCTACCGGCACGGCAATGATCATACCCAGCAGTCCGCCCAGCGCACCGCCTCCGATCAGGGCCGCTACCACCAGCAATGGATGTACCTCGACATTATCACTGAGCAGTCTGGGATTGATGATATTCGCGTCAATAAACATGATCACCGCAACACAGACAAAACCAATGATCATCTTTGTGTAGGCGCCACCCGGAAGGCAGACGATCGCTAATACCACATAACCTACGATAGGCCCCACATACGGGATCAGATTTCCGAGCCCGATGAGCACGCCCACCAGTATGGCATTGGGCACTCCGATGAGCGTGAGCAGGATGCATGAGATCACCAGCACGATACTCGCGTCCGTCAGCTGTCCCCGCAGGTAGCCGGAAAACACTTTGTTGAAATCGTCCAGCGCCTGTTTTAAGGTATCACCTGCGGCATCGCCAAAGATCGTCCGAAATACATTTTCCCAATAATCCCCGATATGAGAACCGTCCAGCATAAAATAGATAGAAAAAATGATCCCGAAGAACATGCCGGTCAGGAAACGCTCCAGTGCAGTCGCCACAGCACTGACCGCTCCGGTCGCCATACTTCCAACGCTCCCAAAGGATATTCCAGCCATCTGCAGCAGTTCCTGCACTTTCGCCGGCAGCTCATTATAATTCAGCTGCAGGGAAGTCACTGCGTTTGCGATCGCATTGATCAGGCTATTGTAATTGATGGCCGCTATATTTTTATAAGCGGTGACCAAGATCAGTGCGATCAAGGCTGCAACTATGGCAACCGCAAAAAGATAGCTCAAAATGATGGCTACGATCCGGCTTCCTTTATGCTTTTTCTTTTTATTCATCCCCCGTTCCAGAAAGGATACCAAAGGAGACAGAAGGTAGCAAAGGATGAAACCGATCAGCAACGGACGAAGTATCGCTGTAAACAATGACCATATTTTCCCCCAGAAGGTACCGGTCCGATAAACCAGATAAATGCCCACTACCGTCGCTATAACGGTTATGGATGCGTAGATGCAGATCTTCAGCATCTTTTTATCAAAAAAACTGTTATGATCCTCATTCATGATAATGTTTTATCCTTCGCAATAATTTAATGATCTGTTCTGTCAAAAAATACTTAACTCCATCTTCTCGTCACTTCGATCCGCCCCTGTGCCTGCGGATCATCCATAATGACTTCTTCCACATTGCCCACACGGATCACACCGCTTTTCGGATTTTTGATGCTGATCATCTCTCCGATCACTTCCGCATCCACTTCGGATTTTTCAAATGCCAGATCCGCATCCAGCATGCGACAATCGATCAGTTTCAGCCCTTTGCAGTAACACAAAGGCTGTGTCCCGATGATGGTACAGTTTTCGAATGTCACATTTTCGCAGTACCAGGCCAGATATTCTCCTTTGACAACGCTGTCTTTCACCACAACATTCTTCGCATGCCAGAAAGCATCCTTGGTATCAAAGCGGCAATTGGTAAATACCCCCTCCTCGATATACTGAAACGAATACTTACCTTTCAGGGATACATCATCAAAAAGGAGATCCCTGGAGCGCATCATGAAATATTCCCCCTCCGCCGAGCTGTTTTGCATGGTGATGCCGTTGACCGACCAGCCAAACTCCGGTGAAATAATGTCTGTTGAAACAATCCTTACATCCTCACACTCCCGCAGGGCCTTGATCCCGTGCATCTTGCATCCGGCGATCTCAATATCCTTAGAATACCACAGCGCTGCACGGCATAGTTCCGTCATATAACTCCCGGCAATGTTCAGATTTTCATCGTGCCAGAACGGATACCGCAGATTAAAAGAACTCCCGGTCACTACGATATTCCTGCTCTCTTTCAGCGCGCTCTCACCATCTGCCGGACCGTCAAATTTACAATCGATAACCTGTACTTCATTGCTGCCGTACAGTGCCCTCTCCTCATCAAATGTTTTTCCCTGAATGATCTGCATTCTTTTCACCCTCCTGAAGGATCATTGCTCCATCCAGATCACAGCCTCTTCCGGAATCTGCAAAAGCAATTGACCTCCATATCTTTCTTTCATTTTTTTCCACTCTTCCTTACCGGTCTCATAAGTCAGTAAGGAATACTCCGTTCGATCTGTCAATCCCTTAGGATAGAACTGGATAACAATAGAAAAAGTATCCTCGATCTCCCTTACTATCTCACATTCTATCATATTTGTCGATTCTTGGGAAATTTCATCCACCGGTATGGCATAATGCGCCCGAAATCCGGCGTACACATATCGGATTGCTCCGTCTTTTGGCGCCTGCAGCCGTATTCCCCAGTCTGGTGCCAGATAACTGCCATCCGCCAGCGGCTCTACCCTGGTCACATTTTTGCACCCGGTCAGCAATGTAGCCGCCAAGGTCTTAGGTGCCTTAAACAATGCGTGTTTCTCTGAAATATCCACAATGCTGCCTTGCTCCATAACGGCTATGGTGTCCGTCAGGCGATAGGCTTCATTCCGGTCGTGGGATACAAACACCACCGGTCCTGCAAAGTCGTCCAGCACATTCATCAGTTCCCGTTCCATACGGGCTTTCAGGAAATTATCCAGTGCCGAGAACGGTTCGTCCAATAACAGTGCCTGTGGTTTCGCCGCCAGCATCCGCGCCAGGGCGGTCCGCTGTTTCTGTCCGCCGGATAATTGTGCAGGATACAGCTTTTGTACCTGTTCCAGATCAAAACGCTTAAGATACGCCTGCACCTCTTTCTTATCTTTCGTTCCGCACTGTATGTTCTGCGCTACCATCATATTCGGAAACAGGGCATAGTCCTGGAAGAGATACCCCACCTTTCGTTCCTGCGGCGACAGATGGATGCGCTTTTCGCTGTCAAACAATACGCGCCCGTCCAGCACGATCCGCCCCTCATCCGGCTTCTCCACGCCTGCGATGCACTTGAGCGTCATACTCTTACCGCAGCCGGAAGCCCCCAGCAGCCCCAGCACACCATCGCTCTCAAAGGCTACATCCAGAAGGAATTTTCCAAGTTTTTTCTTAATTCTGACTTCTAAAGACATATTTTTATACCTTTAAACAAATTCGTATTTGTAGGGCTGTAGATCACCTCACGGAAGGCATCTTGCCTTCCCCTTGAGGGGAAGGTGGCGCGCCAGCGCCGGATGAGGTGGCCTCTGGCCTGCCGTAGTCTCCGCCAAGTCGCCGGGCAGTAAAGACAGTTTTCTCGCACTCATCCTAAGGAGGGGCCCGCTTGCGGGAGGATGCCTTAGGATATTCGCAAGGGGGGACCCTCTGGGGGGATTCCTTGCGATG
>JAFXQR010000163.1 GCA_017526985.1 Lachnospiraceae bacterium | reverse complement strand
CTTCCAGAGCCTTCAGAGCGGAACCCTTAACGATCGGGCAATCATTGAAGTCGTACTCAGCCAGCTGATCAGTTACTTCCATCTCAACCAGTTCGATCAACTCCGGATCGTCAACCATATCGCACTTGTTCAGGAATACTATGATGTAAGGTACACCTACCTGACGGGACAGAAGGATGTGCTCCTTGGTCTGAGCCATAACACCATCAGTTGCAGCAACAACCAGGATAGCGCCGTCCATCTGTGCAGCACCGGTGATCATGTTCTTTACGTAGTCAGCATGTCCCGGGCAGTCAACGTGTGCATAGTGTCTCTTGTCTGTCTCATACTCAACGTGTGCAGTAGAGATCGTAATACCTCTTTCTCTCTCTTCCGGAGCCTTATCGATGTTCTCGAAATCGGTAGCTGTGTTACCAGCAACGCGCTCAGCCAGAACCTTGGTGATAGCTGCGGTCAGAGTAGTCTTACCATGGTCTACGTGACCGATGGTACCGATGTTACAATGCGGTTTCGATCTGTTAAATTTCTCTTTAGCCATTTTGTTTCTTTCCTCCTTGATGAGTTAAATGGTTTTTTAAAGTCGCTAGGGAATATTATATTAAAATTCCCTAGCTTTTTCAAGTATTATCTTTTCAGATTTGGCAACTATTAGTTACCCTTTGCTGCCAGCACTTTGTCCTGGATGTTCTTCGGTACCTGCTCATATTTCTCAAAGAACATAGAGTAGTTACCACGGCCCTGTGTCTTGGAACGCAGGTCGGTGGAGTAACCGAACATCTCAGCCAGAGGTACGTAACCACGTACGATCTTGCCGCCGCCCAGGTCATCCATACCTTCGATACGTCCACGACGGGAGTTGATATCACCGATAACATCGCCCATGTACTCTTCCGGCATGGTTACTTCGACCTTCATGATCGGCTCCAGCAGTACCGGATTACCCTTCTGCATAGCCTCTTTGAATGCCATAGAACCTGCAATGTGGAATGCCATTTCGGAGGAGTCTACCTCGTGGTAGGAACCGTCATAAACATTCGCATGTACACCCAGTACAGGGAATCCGCCCAGGATACCAGCCTTTGCAGCTTCTTCGATACCTTCGCCGACTGCCGGGATGTATTCCTTCGGGATCGCACCACCGACAACGGTGGACTCAAACTTGAAGGTCTCCTCGCCATTCGGATCCATCGGCTCGAATTTTACCTTACAGTGACCATACTGACCACGACCACCGGACTGCTTTGCATACTTGGAATCTACATCTACAGCCTTGGTAAATGCTTCCTTGTAAGCAACCTGCGGTGCACCAACGTTTGCTTCTACCTTGAATTCTCTCAGCAGACGGTCTACGATGATCTCCAGGTGGAGCTCACCCATACCTGCAATGATGGTCTGTCCTGTTTCGGTATTGGTGTGAGCACGGAAGGTCGGGTCTTCTTCAGCCAGCTTCGCAAGTGCTTCACCCATCTTACCCTGACCAGCCTTGGTCTTCGGCTCGATAGCAAGCTCGATAACCGGCTCAGGGAATTCCATAGACTCCAGGATTACCGGATGCTGCTCGTCGCAGATGGTATCACCTGTTGTCGTAAACTTAAATCCTACTGCTGCTGCGATATCACCGGAGTATACCTTATCCAGCTCAGTACGCTTGTTAGCGTGCATCTGCAGCAGACGACCTACACGTTCCTTCTTATCCTTGGTCGCATTCAGTACATAAGAACCTGAGTTCAGAGTACCGGAGTACACACGAACGAAGGAAAGCTTACCTACGAACGGGTCAGTCATGATCTTGAATGCCAGAGCGGAGAACGGTTCTTCATCGGAAGAATGTCTCTCTACTTCGTTGCCATCCAGATCAACACCCTTGATCGCCGGGATATCCGTCGGAGCAGGCATATATTCCAGTACGGCATCCAGAAGCTTCTGAACACCCTTGTTTCTGTATGCGGAACCACAGCATACCGGTACGGCACGGCATTCGCAAGTAGCCTTACGAAGTGCTGCCTTCATTTCGTCTACGGAAGGAACTTCGTCTTCCAGGAATTTCTCCATCAGATCGTCATCCAGCTCGCAAACCTTTTCGATGAGTTCTGCATGATACAGCTCTGCATCATCCTTCATATCATCCGGGATATCAACGATAGAAATGTTCTCACCCTTATCATCATTGTAGATGTAAGCTTTCATCTCGAACAGATCGATGATACCCTTGAACAGATCTTCCTTACCGATGGGCAGGTTCAGAATGATCGCATTCTTACCCAGACGGTTACGGATCTGATCTACCGCGCCATAGAAGTTTGCACCCATGATATCCATCTTGTTGATAAATGCCATACGCGGTACGTTGTATGTATCTGCCTGACGCCATACGTTTTCAGACTGCGGTTCAACACCACCCTTTGCACAGAAAACGCCTACTGCGCCGTCCAATACACGGAGTGAACGCTCCACCTCTACCGTAAAGTCAACGTGTCCCGGAGTATCAATGATATTGATACGATGCTCCAGAGCACCTTCCTTGGGCTTACAGTTTTCCTGCAGTGTCCAGTGGCAGGTGGTAGCGGCTGAGGTGATCGTAATACCACGCTCTGCTTCCTGCTCCATCCAGTCCATGGTTGCAGTACCTTCGTGGGTATCGCCGATCTTGTAGTTAACGCCGGTATAGTACAGGATACGCTCTGTCAGCGTAGTCTTACCTGCGTCGATGTGAGCCATAATACCGATATTTCTGGTACGCTCCAACGGGTATTCTCTTCCAGCCACCTTTGGTTCCTCCTTCCCTTAAAATCTGTAATGAGCAAACGCCTTGTTAGCCTCTGCCATACGATGCATTTCATCTTTACGCTTAACAGCTGCACCGGTACCGTTTGCTGCATCTAAAATCTCGTTAGCCAGCTTGTCTTCCATGGTCTTCTCAGAACGCTTTCTGGAGAACATGGTCAGCCATCTGAGTGCTAACGCCTGGCGTCTTTCCGGACGTACTTCGATCGGCACCTGATAAGTTGCACCGCCGACACGTCTTGCCTTGACTTCCAGCTGCGGCATGATGTTGTTCATTGCCTCACCGAACACTTCCAGTGCCGGCTTGCCGCTCTTCTCTTCTACCTTGGCAAACGCATGATATACAATACGCTGTGCTACACCCTTCTTGCCGTCCAACATAATATTGTTGATCAGCTTGGTGACCACCTTGTCATTGTATAAAGGATCTGCCAAAACATCTCGTTTTTGAATGTGTCCTTTACGTGGCACGGTTCTTCCCTCCTTAATCATTAATGAATTGCTTGATTAAATCATAGGTACTCACACGCTTGTACTAATGTGTACGCGCCGGATCCTGTATTACGAAAGAATGAATCAGAATTCCAACACTTATTAGTCCTGTGATACCCTAGGCTTGTTGCCTTACTTCTTGTCCTTAGGACGCTTTGCACCATACTTGGAACGCGCCTGCTTTCTGTTGGCAACACCTGCGGTATCAAGCGTACCACGGATCACATGATATCTGGTACCCGGCAGATCCTTAACACGGCCGCCACGAACCAAAACCACGCTATGCTCCTGCAGATTGTGACCTTCGCCCGGAATGTAGCTCGTTACCTCGATTCCGTTGGAAAGACGTACTCTGGCGATCTTACGAAGTGCAGAGTTCGGCTTCTTCGGGGTAGCGGTCTTTACTGCTGTGCACACACCACGCTTCTGCGGAGAATTCGTATCGATTGCCTTCTTGTGCAGAGAGTTGTAGCCTTTCAGCAGAGCCGGAGCTGTGGACTTCTTTACGGAAGTCTGACGTCCCTTTCTTACTAACTGGTTAAATGTTGGCATTCTGTTCACCTCCTGTCTGATTTCCCATAAACTATGTGACTTAAACGCAACAAAAAATCAAGCGTGCAAATCACACGCTTGATTATTGTACTTCGTATGTATTTCTTTGTCAAGAACTATTTTTTAGTTCTCGTCAGAATCGTCCGATCCGTCTTCTACGCTGACCAGATCTTCTTCGTTCTCATCGTCCACAGACAGTTCCAGAATCTCGTCATCCTCTTCTTCGAAGTTGATCTCATCTGCTACATCGGCATCGTCCACATCTACCTTTACTTCACGATATCTGCGGATACCGGTACCTGCCGGGATCAGCTTACCGATGATTACGTTCTCCTTCAGACCTACCAGCGGATCTACCTTACCCTTGATGGCTGCTTCGGTCAGAACCTTAGCGGTCTCCTGGAAGGATGCTGCTGCCAGGAAGGAATCGGTACCAAGTGCTGCCTTGGTGATACCCTGAATGATATCGTGTACCTTGATCGGTCTCTTGCCTTCCGCGATGAGCTGCTCGTTACGCTCTTCCACATCCAGACGGTCAACCAGCGCTCCCGGTAACAATTCGGTATCGCCTGCATCATCTACATACTGCTTCTTCATCATCTGACGAATGATCACTTCGATGTGCTTATCGGCAAGGTCTACACCCTGGCTTCCGTACACCTTCTGTACTTCCTTCACCAGATAGGTCTCTACAGACTGCATATCCTTGATCATCAGCAGTTCGTGCGGATCGATGGAACCATCAGTCAATGCGTGACCTGCCTCAACCACTTCACCTTCTTTTACCTTCAGCGTTGCCTTATACGGGATCGCATATTCCTTGGTCTCTTCATCATTCTTGATGAATACCTTACGGCTGCTGTTGCTGGTGCTTTCCTCGATGGCTACTGTACCACCGATGGAAGTGATGATCGCAAGACCCTTCGGCTTTCTTGCCTCGAAAAGTTCTTCTACTCGAGGAAGACCCATGGTGATATCGTTACCTGCAACACCACCGGTATGGAATGTACGCATGGTCAGCTGTGTACCCGGCTCACCGATGGACTGTGCTGCGATGATACCAACTGCTTCACCAACCTGTACCGGCTCGCCGGTAGCCATGTTCGCGCCATAGCACTTTGCACAGATACCCACATGAGACTTACAAGCCAGGGAGGTACGGATCTTCACGGATGCGATACCGGCTTCCTGGATGGCTGCCGCACGCTTCGGCGTGATCATATGATTTGCTTTTACGATCACATTGCCGTCGGCATCCGTTACGGTCTCTGCCGCAAATCTGCCGCGTACACGGTTCTCCAGATTTTCTACTACGTCATATACCTTAAAGGTATCAATGCCGGCTGCGATGATCTCATCTGCCTTCTTCGGTGTGATGATCTCGTTTGCTTCGACGATCACCTTACCGCTTGCATCTTTCAGTGTCTCCTTTACATAACGGCCGATGAACTTCTTCTCGCCGTTATCCTCAGCAACATCGATCTTTTCGCTGTTGTCCTTGAGCAGTGCGGATACCGTTCTTCCCGGGATCTCGTCTCTGCCTTCGGAACAGTCGTTCTCGCGGATGATCAGCCCCTGGCAGATATCTACCATTCGACGGGTCAGGTAACCGGAGTCAGCGGTACGAAGTGCGGTATCGGAAAGACCTTTACGTGCACCGTGTGCGGAGATGAAGTACTCCAATACGTCCAGACCTTCACGGAAGTTGGACTTAACCGGCAACTCGATGGTGTTACCCTGTGTATCCGCCATCAGGCCTCGCATACCTACCAGCTGCTTGATCTGTTCCTTAGAACCACGCGCACCGGAATCTGCCATCATCTTGATGTTGTTGTATGCATCCAGACCATCCATCAATTCCTTGGTCAGGTTATCATCCGTCTTTCTCCAAACGGTGATGATATTGTTATAACGCTCTTCATCGGTGCAAGCACCACGCATATACAGCTGATTGATCTTATCAACTCTTGCCTGTGCCTCTTCGATCATTTCCTTCTTCTTCTTCGGCACGGTCATATCCGAAATGGATACGGTCATAGCCGCTCTGGTCGAATACTTATAACCGATGGCTTTTACTAGGTCGAGTACCTCAGCGGTCTGTGTAGCACCGTGAGTGTTGATGACCTTCTCCAGGATCTTCTTCAGCTGCTTCTTGCCTACCAGGAAGTCTACTTCCGGAAGCAGGATATCTTCTTCGTTTACACGCTTTACAAAGCCCAGATCCTGCGGCAGGATCTCATTGAACAGGAAACGGCCCAATGTAGATTCCACGGTACCCGTCACCAGTTTGCCTTCCGCATTGGTACGCGACATACGCACCTTGATACGTCCGTGCAAATCCAGATATCCGTTCTCGTATGCCAGGATCGCTTCGTTCAGGCTCTTGAAGTAGTGACCTTCTCCAAGGGATCCCGGACGCTCCTGTGTCAGATAGTAAATACCAAGTACCATATCCTGCGAAGGAACAGCCACCGGCGCACCGTCGGACGGCTTCAGCAGGTTGTTCGGAGAAAGCAGCAGGAAACGGCACTCCGCCTGTGCTTCTACGCTCAGCGGCAGATGTACTGCCATCTGGTCACCGTCGAAGTCCGCGTTGAATGCGGTACATACCAACGGATGCAGTTTGATTGCTTTACCTTCTACCAGGATCGGCTCAAATGCCTGGATACCAAGTCTGTGCAGTGTCGGAGCACGGTTCAGCATTACCGGATGCTCTGTGATGACTTCTTCCAGAACGTCCCAAACCTGATCTTCCTGCTTCTCTACCATCTTCTTGGCAGCCTTGATGTTCTGGCACATACCTTTGCTTACCAGCTCTTTCATAACGAAAGGCTTGAACAGCTCGATGGCCATTTCCTTCGGCAGACCACACTGATAGATCTTCAGTTCCGGACCAACGACGATAACGGAACGGCCGGAGTAGTCAACACGCTTACCCAGCAGGTTCTGACGGAAACGTCCGCCCTTACCTTTCAGCATATCGGACAAACTCTTCAGAGGTCTGTTGCCCGGGCCGGTTACCGCACGTCCGCGGCGGCCGTTATCGATCAGCGCATCTACTGCTTCCTGCAGCATACGCTTCTCGTTACGCACGATGATATCCGGTGCGCCCAGCTCCAGCAGCTTCTGGAGACGGTTATTACGGTTAATGATACGACGATACAGGTCATTCAAGTCGGAGGTTGCAAAACGTCCGCCATCCAGCTGTACCATAGGACGCAGATCGGGCGGGATCACCGGGATCGTATCCATGATCATCCACTCCGGACGGTTGCCGGACTCACGCAGAGCCTCTACCACTTCCAGTCTCTTGATCAGCTTGGTGCCCTTACCCTTGCCGGACTCATTTGCCAGCTCTTCCTTCAGGTAAGCCATCTCCTGATCCAGGTCGATCTCCTTGAGCAGCTTCTGGATCGCTTCCGCGCCCATCTCTGCCTTGAAGTTGTAGTTCTTATCCGGATACTGCTCCTGCAGGGCATCGTACTTCTCTCTTACCTGCTTGTACTCGTTCTCACGCAGTACCTGCTTCATTTCCAGCTCGGTATCTGCCGGATCTACTACGATATATGCTGCAAAATACAGCACGCTCTCCAGATCCTTCGGTGTCAGGTTCAACAACACACCGATACGGCTGGGAATACCTTTAAAATACCAAATATGAGAAACCGGTGCAGCGAGCTCGATACGTCCCATACGCTCACGACGTACATTGGACTTGGTCACCTCTACACCACACTTATCGCAGATCACACCTTTATAACGGATCTTACGATACTTACCGCAGTGGCACTCCCAGTCCTTGCTCGGCCCGAAGATACGCTCGCAGAAAAGACCGTCCTTTTCCGGCTTCAGCGTACGATAGTTGATCGTCTCCGGCTTCTGTACCACGCCGACCGACGGATCGTTGTTTCTGGTGGACCACTCGCGGATCTTCTCCGGGCTTGCCAGACCGATGCGGATCGCATCAAATGTGATCGGCTGTTCTTCCATCTTCTTTAAATCTGCCATTTCTTTCTGGATCTCCTTCCATTAAACACAGTGTATGGTTCAGGATTCGTAACCGCCCGGTATCCTTGCGGACACCGGAACAATTACCAGATATACTTAGTTCTCGTCATCTACAAGGCTGTCGTCGAACTCATCCACGGACTCATCATCAAAGTCTTCTTCGTCCTCAGCTTCCAGATCTCCGTCCGCAGTCAGACGACCGGTACCGAAACCATCTGCTTTGGAGTAGTCACCCTTGTTCTCGCCCAGTTCGAACTTGAACTCGCTGTCGCTATAGTCCACGTTCTCCTTCAGTTCGATCTCCTTGCCGTTCTCATCCAGCACGCGTACATCCAATGCCAGGGACTGCAGTTCCTTCAAAAGTACCTTGAAGGACTCAGGGATACCCGGCTCCGGAATGTTCTCGCCCTTAACGATCGCTTCGTAGGTCTTTACACGACCAACCACGTCGTCGGACTTCACGGTCAGGATCTCCTGCAGTGTGTAAGATGCGCCGTAAGCTTCCAGTGCCCAAACTTCCATCTCACCGAAACGCTGTCCGCCAAACTGTGCTTTACCACCCAGCGGCTGCTGTGTTACCAGAGAGTACGGGCCGGTAGAACGTGCGTGGATCTTATCGTCTACCAGGTGATGCAGCTTCAGGTAATGCATGTGTCCGATGGTAACCGGGGAATCGAAGTACTCGCCGGTACGACCGTCACGCAGTCTTACCTTACCGTCACGGGACAGGGGCACGCCCTTCCACAATGCTCTGTGTGCTTTGTTTTCATCCAGATACTGATATACTTCCGGAAGTAATTCTTCTTTATGCTTCTTGGAGAACTCATCCCACTCCAGGTTGACATAGTCATTTGCCAGATCCAGAGTGTCCATAATGTCCTCTTCGTTTGCGCCGTCAAAGACCGGAGTCTCGATATTGAAGCCCAGTGCCTTTGCAGCCAGTGACAGGTGGATCTCCAGGACCTGTCCGATATTCATACGGGACGGCACGCCCAACGGATTCAGCACGATATCCAGCGGACGACCATTCGGCAGATACGGCATATCCTCTACCGGCAATACGCGGGAAACCACACCCTTGTTACCGTGACGACCAGCCATCTTGTCACCAACGGAGATCTTTCTCTTCTGTGCGATATAGATGCGTACCTTCTGGTTTACACCCGGAGAAAGCTCGGTATCACCGTCTGCACGGGAGAATACCTTTGCATCTACAACCACACCGTACTCACCGTGAGGAACCTTCAGAGAGGTATCACGTACTTCACGCGCCTTCTCACCGAAGATCGCACGCAGCAGTCTCTCTTCAGCGGTCAGATCAGTCTCGCCCTTCGGGGTCACCTTACCAACCAGAATATCTCCGGCACGTACCTCTGCACCGACACGGATGATACCGCGATCGTCCAGATCCTTCAGCGCATCTTCGCCGACGCCCGGAATATCACGGGTGATCTCTTCTGCACCCAGTTTGGTATCACGCGCTTCGATCTCGTGCTCTTCAATATGTACGGAAGTGTAAACATCTTCCTTTACCAGACGCTCGCTCAAAAGAACGGCATCCTCGTAGTTGTAACCTTCCCAGGTCATAAAGCCGATCAACGGGTTCTTGCCCAGCCCCAGCTCACCGTTGGAAGTGGACGGACCATCTGCGATCACCTGTCCTGCTTCTACATGATCACCGGTATATACGATCGGTCTCTGGTTGTAGCAGTTCGACTGGTTGGAACGTACAAACTTCTGCAGCGGGTACTCCATCTTCTCACCGTCATCTGCTTTGATACGGATCGCCTTGGTGGATACACGCTCTACGGTACCCGCCTTGGTTGCTACCACGCACACACCGGAGTCTACGGCTGCCTTGGTCTCCATACCGGTACCTACTACAGGTGCTTCGGTAAAGAGCAGAGGCACTGCCTGACGCTGCATGTTCGATCCCATCAGCGCACGGTTAGCATCGTCGTTCTCCAGGAACGGGATAAGCGCTGTTGCTACAGAGAATACCATCTTCGGAGACACGTCCATATAGTCGAACATGGTCTTCGGATATTCCTGCGTTTCTGTACGATAACGACCAGATACGGAATTTCTTACGAAATGTCCCTCTGCATCCAGCTTCTCGTTTGCCTGTGCTACATGGTAGTTATCTTCTTCGTCCGCAGTCATATATACTACTTCGTCAGTAACCACCGGATTCTGCGGATCGGTCTTGTCGATCTTACGATACGGTGCTTCGATGAAACCATACTCATTGATCCGTGCATAGGATGCAAGAGAGTTGATCAGACCGATGTTCGGACCTTCAGGGGTCTCGATCGGGCACATACGTCCGTAATGTGTATAGTGTACGTCTCGTACTTCGAAACCTGCACGGTCTCTGGAAAGACCACCCGGTCCCAAAGCGGAAAGACGACGTTTGTGTGTTAACTCACCCAGCGGGTTGTTCTGATCCATAAACTGGGACAGCTGGGAAGATCCGAAGAACTCCTTCACGGCTGCCTGTACCGGCTTGATGTTGATCAGAGACTGCGGGGAGATATCCTCACTCGCATGCGCATCGTGTGTGGTCATACGCTCACGAACCACACGCTCCATACGGGTCAGACCGATACGGTACTGGTTCTGCAGCAACTCACCTACTGCACGGATACGACGGTTGCCCAGGTGGTCGATATCATCCGGACTTCCGATGCCGTATCCCAGTGTCACCACATAGTTGATGGATGCCAGGATATCGCTCTTGGTGATGTGCTTCGGGATCAGATCCAGCACATTTTCCTTGATAGCTGCCTGGATGCGATCCGGCTTTGCACCGTACTCACGCAGCAGCTTCTTCAATACCGGCCAGTATACCTTTTCGTTGATGCCCAGTGCCTTCGCGTCCACATCCAGCCACTCTTCGATGTCTACCATCAGGTTGGAGATAACCTTTACATTCTTCTCCTCAGTCTGGATCATGACATACTCTACCGCAGAGTTCTGGATCATATTCGCCAGTTCCACATCTACCTTGGTTCCTGCAGTAGCGATGGCCTCGCCGGTGAACGGATTCAATACATCCTCTGCCAGCACGTGGCCCACGATACGATTCATATAGGAAAGCTTCTTATTGAACTTGAAACGGCCTACCTTTGCCAGATCATAACGTCTCGCGTCAAAGAAGGTCGCGGTCACGTAGCCCTCTGCGCTCTCCATGGTAAACGGCTCACCCGGACGTACCTTGTTGTACAGTTCCTTCAAGCCTTCTTCATAGCTCTTGCTGCTGTCCTTTTCAAAGGACTTGTTGATCAGGGGTTCGTCGCCGAAGAAATCGATGATCTCTTCATTGGTTCCCAAACCGATGGCACGCAAAAATACGGTGATAGGCACCTTTCTGTTACGGTCTACACGTACATAGAAGATTTCCTTATCATCGGTCTCATACTCCAGCCAAGCACCTCTATTCGGAATTACCTGTGCAAAGAAGTTGGGGTTACCTGTTTTCTCGTCTTTCTTGATGTCATAGTAAACACCCGGGGAACGAACCAACTGGCTGACGATAACACGTTCAGCGCCGTTGATCACGAAGGTACCGTTCTCCGTCATCAGCGGGAAGTTGCCCATGTAGATCTCGTGCTCATGGAACTCGTCCTTCTCCTGATTGTGCAGACGCACCTTTACCTTCAGCGGGGCTTCATAAGTAAGATCCCGCTCCTTGCACTCGTTGATCGTGTGCTTGATCTCGGACTTGTCCAGCTTGAAGCTGACGAAATCCATCTTCAGCTTGCCACTGTAATCCGTGATCGGAGAAATGTCATCGAAAGCTTCCCTGAGTCCCTCATCCAGGAACCACTTGTAGGAATCCTTCTGCACCTCGATCAGGTTGGGCATATCCAGAACTTCTTTTCTTCTGGAATAGCTCATACGCATGCTGTTTCCCTTTACGACAGGTCGTATTCTGTTTTTTTCCATACCAGTCTCCACTCCATTCGTATGATATTGTTACGACGGTTAGAACGCGTCAAAACGCATAAAAAGACGAAAAGTGTAGAATTTCCCCACTTTTCCATAATGACGCAGTTTCCAATATAACACAACCGCTATAGTTCGTCAACTAAAACTTTTTTATTCTCCAAGCGCGCAGGAATCGTATTCGATGGACGCGATGGTATTGTCATCGTTTAAGATGAAGACCAGCTTCATCCCATCCTTTTCATAAGACAGCTTGTGGCCGTCCTCCTGATATCCGTCTCCGTACACCTCAATGATCTTATCCTTATTCATGGAAAGATCCACGCCTTCCTTCGTCGCTACGTTGTCCGTCTTCAATAAGATATAGTAGATACGGTCGATATCACCGTCCGGCCAGGTATTGATCTCATAGTCAGCAAAGGTATAAAAGTGCGCCATGCCCTGTGCCGCGCAGCTCTCCTCTTCATAATGGGTGTATTCTCCCAGCGCTTCCGGCACTGTGGTGACATCCATATCCGGGTATAACTGCACACCGGAGATCTCAAAAGTATAGCCCGTCGCTGCAGACTCCACTGTCTCAGTGCCTGCGCCCTCCTCTGCTGCCGGAGCTGTTTCCGCCCCCGCATCCGCAGCCGTGGTTGCCGCAGGTGCGCTGCCGTCGGCCTCCCCGCCGCCGATCGTCTTCACCTCTTCGCCGCAGGCTGCCAGGCTCATGACCAGCACTCCCGCTGCTGCCACCATCATCATCTTTGTTTTCATCATTTTCTCCTCCTTACTATATAAACCACAATACTACTCTTCTTTCACCGGCAATCCCGCTGCCAGTCTCGCTTCCTGCGCCGTGCGCTCCGCATCGTAGGCCGCCGCCTTTTCTTCCCAGATCGCCGCGATCTGCGCATCACTTCTGCGGTCCGGCACCAGGAAGTCTTCTGATAAGATCCTGCCGAAATATACGGAAAGCTTCTCCGCTCCCGCCAGGTTTAAATGCAGCCCGGCATCGTAAGTATCCGTCATATAATCCAGGCCGTAACTATCCGGATCCTCCAGGAAATTGTAATACGGCAGGCTGTATCTCGCCGCATAGTCCTCCACCTGCGCCTCCCATTCATCGTACCAGTGTGGCATCAGGGAAGGTGCCTTCACCAGGATCAGCTGCACACCGTTCTCCTCACACAACACGCGCATCTTATCCAGATAGGACCAGGCGTTTTCGCCAAAATCATAATCTCCCAATGGTCTGGGATCCGGGATGTTTTCCGCCGGACGCACATCCACACGCATATAGTAGCCGCTGTGTGTCACCTTGTCCCGGCGAAAAAGATAGTTCACATCATCCGCATTCAGCTCCTGCCATCTGGAATGATAGCGCAGGATCGGAAAGACATAATCCGCAAAACTCTCTTCCGGCAGCATCGACGCCCTGACCGCATCCACCTTGCTTCCGGACCAGCGCATCCCGTCCAGGGTCATCCGGTTGTAGGTCTCCTTCTGTGGCGTATCGTATTTCAGTGACAGCACATTAAAGACAAAGGCCTGGGGCTTTTCATAACGCAGCGTATCCTCCATCAGGTAATAGGACTGCCAGATGAGCTGCTGGGCACTGCCGCGGATGTAGCTGTTGATACCGTACTCCCTCCATAGTGTGATGGGAGAAATATTCTCATACAGCTCGCAGTCCCCCACAAAGACCACATCATGATTCATAGTCTCCTGATAGAACTCTGCCGTCATAGCGCCTTCCACAATGCCATGCATATATTTCGGCATCAGCAGCCGCTGCAGAAACCACAACCCTGCCACGATAAGAACGACCGATATAAGCCCGCAAGCGAGCGCTTTTATGGAAAATCCTTTTTTCATTAACATCCTTAAAACTGATTATAGATAAACTGCGATGCGTCAAAGCCGATACCATACGCGCCGAAGATCAGCACGATCAGAAACAGACCGTACCAGATCACAAAACGCAGCGGATAGGCCAGACCCGCGATCCGTTCCCGCACGCTCTTCCTCCGCTGCAGCAGGCTCACCGCAAGGACCAGCAAAGCTCCTGCGATCACCACGGCATAATCCGCCGCCGAAAGTCCCAGTTCCAGCAGGCTGCCGCCAAACAATGCTCCCCAGTTGCGCGCCGTCACCAGGCTGCCAAACATCTTGATCGTCAGCGGCACATCCCGGTAGCAGTCAAACAAGCGCAGGGTACTCACGATCAGCAGGGTACGGGCGATCCGCAACACATCCCAGAACCGTTTCCCTTCCACTTTCACATGCTTATGGAACCAGCGGTAGAACGGCTCCAGCTCCTGTGAGATGAGCAGCACTACGCAGTTGCCCAGGCCCCAGACAATGAAATTCCAACTGGCCCCATGCCAGATACCGGTGGCAAACCACACGATAAAACAGGACAGATAAACCGGCACACGCTTGCCCACCGCATCCCCCAGATGCTTTCTGGACCAGCGGCTGGTATTTAACATAAACTTGCTGACAGACACCGGATAAAAGATGTAATCCGTAAACCAGGATCCCATGGTGATGTGCCAGCGGTTCCAAAACTCTTTTAAGTTCTTGGAGAAATACGGGCGTTCAAAGTTTTCCTTCACGCCGATGCCCAGGGTCTGGGCGATACCGATGGTGATGTCGATGCCGCCGGTGAAGTCGCAGTACAGCTCCACCGCGTAAAAGACCATCCCCGCAAAGACAAAGGCCCCTGCATAAGTCTCCGTATCCCCGATGATCGTCGTCACCGCCGAAAGCAGCCGGTCCGCGATCACCATCTTTTTAAAATACCCCCACAGCACACGCTGCAAGCCAAAGGCTACCGTCTTTTTCTCAAAAGGATGCTCGGTATACAGCCCCGCCGCCAGATCGTCAAAGCGGCTGATGGGTCCCTGCACCAGCTGCGGGAAGAAGGATACAAACAGCGCATACTTAAAGAAGTTGCGCTCCGGCTCCGTCTTACCCCGGTACACATCAATGAGATAGCCCACGCTCTGGAACACATAAAAGGAAATGCCCATGGGCAGGATGATATTCAGAAACGAAAGCTGCTTATCACTATGGAAGAAACCTAGCACACCATTAATATTGGCGATGGTAAAATTGGTATACTTCACGACTGCCAGCATTCCGATGGCCAGCACGATCCCGATGATCATCAGATGCCGCTGCTTCGTCTTTTCCGCAGCCTTCCACGCCTTGCGCTCTTCCCGGGACATCTCTGCCTTGTGCTCTGCCAGATATACCTTCTCCGCTGCCTGCCGCTTGCCGATGGCCAGTGCCGCCCCATAGGTCACCACCGTACCGGCCAGCAGATACAACAGATTCGTTACACCGCTGAAGGTATAAAAAACATAGCTGCCCAAAAGCAGCAGCATCCACTGCGTCCTTTTCGGCACCAGATAATAGAGAAGTATGAGTATCGCCAGAAAAGCGATAAATGCATAAGACGTAAATAACATAGTTTTACTTACTGTATCTCCGGATAAAGACTCGGATCGTAATTGTGCGACTTGTAGTGCGCATTGGAATAGCGCATCAGAGTCTCATCATCTACATAGAAGAAACTCTTTCCGTCGGATCTTCTGCATGCGTCGAAATGATACCAGCCTTCGCCCAGATTGATCAGATTCCAAAAATGCAGTCGCCTCGTCGGGATCTTCTCGATCAAAATGTTGTCGATCCCGGCATGGGTGAGCAGGATCTGCGATGTGATGGCATAGGTATAGCAGTCGCCGCTGCGCTTGTACAAGCCGTCATACGCCGCCTGGATCGGATCATCATGGTTGTTCTTGTCAACATAGCCCATGGAATGCACCCACTTAAAGATGGCCTCGGCCTTTTCATAACCGGTCATCTCCGGGGTGGTGATCTTTTCCAATACCTGATCTGCCAGCAGATCCACTGCTTCCTGTGTCACTTCGGAAGGCATAGCCACTGTCAGCTTGATGGTACGCGTCGCCTCGTTCCCGGCGCTGTCCGTGGCACTGTAGATCACATTGTAAGAACCGATCTCCTGCAGATTCACTTCCGACGAATCCACCACCAGTTCCACTTCCTTATCATGGTTATCCGTCACCGTGATATTTCTTTTGTAGGATACGCTGTCCCCCAGCACCACACGCATATCCTGCGCCCCGGTGATCATGGGCGCCTCCGTATCCGCCTGCACCGTATAGGATACCGGCTTTGTTATCGCATTGCCCTCAGTATCCGTATATGTTGCCTGCGCCGTAAAGGAGCCTTCCGCAGAAGTATCCGGTTCTGTCACAAAGCTGCCGCTTACCGGTGAAGCATCTGCCACCAGGGAGATAAAATCTTCCGCCGAAGGTGTATCCCCGATAAATAATTGCAGTTCCTGCGTCACCACTTCCGGCGGCGTGGTATCTTCCATGATAAGATGCGAAGGATACACGCCGTCAAAGGTCTTGAGATAGACCGTATAGTCCCCCACCAGATCCTGAAATACCTGCGTATCCTCACTTCCGTTTTCGCGCAGATATTCCTCGGTCTCCTCCGGTGTCGCATAGCGGATCTCCTGTCCGTCCAGCACCGCAAATTCCGATGCATCCGGCAGGCCCAGGCCGGCCTCTGCCGTCACTTCCTGTTCCACCGGCACCACGCTCATATGCGACATCAGCTCTGTTACATTGCCGCCGGCATCCGTGAGCAGCACAAACACTTCGCTGTCCCGCACGGTATCAAACAGCGGCTCTGCAGCAAACCGAACGCTGACTGCCGTCGCATCCGTGATGTTCGTCACGAATTCTTCCGGACCATGCACCTCTCCCGGGATCGAAACGATGTCCACCGGCTCGGCAGTCGGTGATACGGTATCCACGATCGTAAGCTCCGAATGATAGGTAAAGTGCCCTGACTGGATATAGACCTGGTACACCCCCGGCACTCTTGTGTTGATGGGATTCCCCATATCCGCCACGATGATGCCGGTGTAATTCTTCTTCATAAAGTCCGCTACCGTGATCTCCGTGCCGGCTTCTGCCTGACACATACGGTACACCCGGTCAAAACAACACTTCCACAGTACTACGCCGAGTACCGACAACACCAAAAGAAGGCCCACCACCAAGGCGATGCGCCGCAGCGTTTTGTTCTTCTTTTTCGGAAGCGGACGTTCAGAATGATCTGAATGCCTCGCCCCTCTTGTGTGCGCGATTGCTCCCGTCACTCGTCCATCAGCTCGCTGACTAACTGTGCCAGCGCCTCCATCGAATTAAAATGCTCCGGCACGATCTTGTCCGCCGGGATCGCTACATCAAACTCCTCGTCGATGCGTGCGATGATCGTTACGATATCAAACGAATCGATGATCTTGCGTTCCACCAGTTCGTCCTCATTTTCAAAATCCACATCCGGGTGCAGCTCCTTCAGCACCTCTAACAATACCTCTTTGATCTCGTCCATTGTCTGTTTCCTCCGTATTTATTCTGAATCGTTACCTGTATTCTTTTTTTGCTCTTTTATTTCCGCCAGCTGATCTTTCAACCGGTCTCTCTTCTCCGCCAGAAGCTCCTCGTACATTTCCTTCAGGCGCACCCGGTTGATCTTGCCATTGGCCGTAAAAGGCATCTCCTCAAGCCGGATCGTCCGGTTCGGGAGCATATACCGCGGCAGTAGTTTCTTCAGTTCTGTCATCAATGCCGGACTTTCCATATCGCCCACATAATAGAGGACGATGCGTTCCTTTTCTTTAAAGTAGATACAGCCGCAGAGTTTCACGCCGTCCACCGCATTGACATTTGCCTCGATCTCGCCCAGTTCGATACGGTGTCCCATATGCTTGATCTGGTAATCCTTGCGGGAAACAAAGACCAGCTCGCCCCGGTCATTGAGTCTTCCCAGATCTCCGGTCTTGTAGATCAGCTCCGGATAGGCACTCTGTAACGGGTTCTGCACAAATGCTTCCCTCGTCTTTTCCGGATTGTTATAATAACCCAGTGTCACACAGGTTCCGCGGATACAGATCTCGCCGACCTCTCCGTCCGCCACCTGCTTACCGTCATCCGACAAGAGCAGGATCTGTGTATTCTTGAACGGGCGCCCGATGGGGATCGGCTCATCCTCCTTCATCTCACGTTCCACGTGAAAATAACAGCTCATCCCCGTACATTCCGTCGGTCCGTACAGATTGGTAAACTTCGCTTCCGGCAGTGCCTCTCTCCACAGCTTAAACTGTTTCACAGGAAACACTTCGCTGCCGAATGCCACCGTACGCAGATATTCGGGCTTAACGCGCTCAAATGTACCATACTCCGAGATCATTGTCAATGCCGAAACGACCCATCATACCGTATTGATCTTTTTTTCATTCAGATATTCCACCAGTTTTGTGGGGAACATAAAGAGCTGTCTCGGTACCAGATAGGTGGTGGCACCAAACTTGATGGTCGGATAAAGTTCCTTTAAGCATGCATCAAAATAAAGCGGGGACTGGTTGCCGAAAACCGTATCTTCCGAAAAGCCCAGCGTCTCCGAAAGCTGTTCCACATAATCCAGCACCGAACGATGGCAGGCCGCCACCCCTTTGGGCACACCGGTAGATCCGGAAGTGAACACAATGTATAGAGGATCCGTATCCAGCGCCGCTGCCCGTATCGCGCGGATCTTCGTCTCATCCGGCGTCGTCCCTGCGAGCTCCGTATACAAAACACAGTTCGTATCCCCGGCAAAGCTCTTCGCCTTTTCGATCGTACTCTCATCACAGACGCACAGCCTGGGCTTGCAATTTTCCACAATCAGCCGGATCCGAGCTGCCGGCATCTCTTCATCAATCGGTACATAGAAACATCCGGCTGCGATCACGCCAAAGAAGGTCGCGATCGTCCGCACGCTCTTATCCATAAAGACCAGTACCGGCTCATGCGCGTATCCGCCCTCTGCAAGATACGTTCCCACGGAGTTCATGGTATCGTACAGCTGCCGGAAGGTCATTCCCTCGTTTTCATCTACAAAAGCCAATTTATCCGGAACCCGCGCTACCGTCTCATCCAGATAATCCAATACATGATTCTGCATAACTTCCCCTTATCCCACTCACGAATATAGCACGCCTATTTTATCGTTATCATTCTCTTTTGTCAAGATATGGTATGGCATAAAAAAGGAGCCCCCAAATCTTGGAGACTCCCATAATAAGTCAGTTTTAAAATTACTTCAGAGTAACCTTTGCGCCAACTTCTTCCAGCTTTGCCTTGATGTCGTTTGCTTCGTCCTTGGAAGCGCCTTCCTTTACCATCTTCGGAGCGCCTTCTACCAGTTCCTTGGACTCCTTCAGGCCCAGACCGGTGATGGT
>JAFXQR010000162.1 GCA_017526985.1 Lachnospiraceae bacterium | reverse complement strand
TGATAGAAATACTGTTAGGGAAAGATGTAAAATCCGGGGAGTGATCCCCGGAATATCCAGATCCTTTATGGGACAACAAAATGAGCAATACGCAGACAGTTCAACTGATCTATACAGAGACAACTGAAGGAGTCAGCAACACATGATCACTGCGCTCGTTTCCGCACCGCTTTTGGTGCTGCTGAAAAGAGAGTTCACCCTGAGCCTTGCTATGTTACGGATCCGCCGTTCGCAGCTCCCGTTATCGATCGGGATATTTCCATCGTTTAAGAACCCAAACCGGGGGCCAGACCCCACAAAATTCAACAAAGATTTAGACAAAATCAATGGTTGGATGTGTCTAAATGTGTGATAAAAAAACAGCATTTAGACAAAACGGGGCGGCAATATTGTCTAAATGTGAGAAAAAACAGAGATTTAGACGGCGGCAAGAGCGAGATTCTCTCATGCAAACCGCATTTGAACAAAATCTTCCATCAGCGGCAAGGTTAGTTTCAAATGTCCATATTCGGTACCGTCAACGATCATTTTTTTGATCAGACGGTCACGGTAAGGGGCATATTTTTCGTTGCTCCAGCCAAGAAACTCTTTGATTTCTTTGGCTTTTCCGCTTTCGCTTGAGACAATGGCGCGTAATAGTTTCTTATCTTCAGCAGACAGTTCTGACCATATTTTTTCGTATACATAATCTTCCAGATATTGGCGATATTCCGGCAGAGCAGCCTTGTGATCGCCGTTATAACGATATGTAAAGTACCCCAGAACCTGAAATGCAAAAGAATACCCCTTGGTCAGAGCAGCCATTTCCTTTGCGACAGATTCAGAAACCGGAAGGTTTTGGGCGTAGTTTGCTGCGATAGTGCTCAGGTTCAGCCCACGCAGCCTTACTTCGGGGACGCGATACAAAAAAGTGAGATTCTTTTCATTTCGCAAGTCATTTATGTTATCATACAAGCCGGTCATAACAAGATAGATCGGGTAATCTTCGCGCAGCAGTATTTGGTAGATACTGGAAAATTCTTTCATTGTGTCATTAGAGATCACTTCATCAATACATATAAGCAGTTTTTTGTGTTGCTTTGCGTACTTGTCCATAGCGCTCTTTATAGCAAGCGTGGGATTTTGAATTTCTATAGCACTATTTAACTGCACACCAAAGCCAAGCACAGAAATACCGCCACCCTGCTTTAATAATTTGGACAGACGATTGTCGTTATATAGTGTCTGGGCAAGCGTGAGAAGAAGATCTTGAGAGGTGCTCAATTCCACAGTGATCCAATCCGGTTCTTCCTGGAGCTTTTTGCGTATCTCTGTCATAAGTACAGTTTTTCCGCTGCCACGAACTCCGGTGATCAGGAAAGTCTGTTGGTTGGGGGGATCATTTAAGAATGCATCCAAAATCTCGTTTGTTTCGGTGAAACGCGGGATGCTTTGCGAGGGTTCTTTTCCGAAAGTGATCGTGTACGGATTTCCCATGGTTATGCTCCTTATCTGATTTATTGCTGTTTATTAGTTTTATATTCTTTTATTACTTTTTATTGGTTTGAAACTATTTTATCACCTTTTATTACTTTTGCAAGTAAGAAAACCGCGGTTTCTGCCGCGGTTTTCGTTTTTTGCAATGGTTCAAGTGTTGATATACTTTGCCAGATCGTAGGTGGACAAAGCGTCCAGGAACAGCTTGTAGTACATATAGTGCGACTCGTTCCATACCAGATTCTGGTGGAGAGAGAGAAAGATCAGGGATGCTTTGCGGCCGTGCACATCTTCAAACGGTGCCACCACAAAGGAGTGGATATCCGCATCCTGTAGGCGCTGGCTGTATTTCGGGCGTAATTCCGCAGGCAGATGTATGATGTTGTTGCAAACCACCATATCGTATTTGTACAGATGCGTATAGCACATGGCGGGATCCAGCAGCATATCCAGCTCGTTGGCTATATGGGCACCCTCGGCTGTCTGTGGGCCGGTAGTGAGCAGGATACGGTCAGGATCTTCCGTGACCAGCATCAGCAGCGGGATCTTGAAGCGTTCTGCAAATTCCGGCAGCAGGGACATCAGCGACGGACGTTTTTCGAAACGGATCATAAACAGCATCTGTACCAGGACATCTCCGAGAGGCAGATTGTCGCGGCCGTTTACCAGGTTTTCACCTTCGGTCTTGCTGGTGCGGATCTCCTCAATGGTAGGATGTTTTTCCGGTGTATACAGCACATAGCGGTTGCGGCCCTTTTCTTTTGCCATATACAGGCAGTAGTCCGCAATCATAAACAGATCATTATAATTTGTTGCGTGATCGGGATAGGTCGCCGTTCCCATGGACAGCGTGATCGGTGCTTCGCCCCGCGGTCCCTTATCCGGGAATTTATCCTTTACCAGACTCTTGATATTACGAAGATGAGAGCGTAAGATCTCCTCATTTACATTGTTGTTAAAGATGAGCAGGAACTCATCACCGCCGATACGGCCGCAGACACCGTCATCGCCGACCTCTGATTTCATGATCGCAGCGACTTCCTTAAGGACCACATCACCAAACTGATGGCCGTGGCTGTCATTGACATTTTTAAAGTAATCGATATCCACGACCGCCAGGGTGGTATTGATGATGCAGCGGTTGTCGACTCGGTCTGTCGCGAGCCGTGTGATATCCAGCTTATTCACCAGACCGGTCAGGGGGTCGTAGGTTAGATTGTCGACAGCACCGGTACCACGGCGACGGATCGGATGGACCGAACCGACAATGGATTCCCGCTTGCTGTCATGATGTGCGACGATGCCCCGGAACATGGTGTCCGAGATCGCAGGATCTTCATTTAAGAGGTTTTGCGAAAAAGTCACCTGAAACGAAGGCGTTTTATCCTTCATATGGCGGATCAGGGTATTCAGCGCCATTTCATTATCCTCTGTGATCTGGCTGCGAAGATGATCGGCAATCTCATCAAAGGAGTGGCTTCCGTCTTTGAAATGGCTTTTTTCGGCGTTGAACAGGCGGATCGAATCATTGTCCGGACGATATTCGAAGAACATATCCTCGAACAGGCTGAGCAGAGCCTTTTGCGAGCCCTGGGTAAAGAGCATATTCTGATAATCGCCGATCATGCCCTCGGCTTCGATCAGTGACATATGCAGCTTGTCCGGCTGGTCCGGAACGGGGAGTACCTGCATCAGATAGTGTCGGTCCGGCTCGTTTACAAATACAGCCATAAACCACTCGCCGTCTGCGGATTCCATGTGCTGCAAGAGCGATGCGCGATATTCGGCCGTGATGTACTCTTCAAAAGCGGTCAGAGTATCGTTGTTGGCCAGCTCGTACACCTTCGGATCCAGAACGAGTAACTGATGCCCGTTTTTCGTTATGAGTATTTCATGAAAATGACTGTCTGCCATAACTTGAAACCTACCCCATTGTAGATAATAATACAAATTTACTATAGCACATTATCGGATATTTGTGAATCCCTATTGGGTAAACGGTTACAATACCAAGGATCCGAGTTCGCAACCTTTTGCGCGTAAGCAGTGGTTTCCTTCGGCGTAAAATATAGAAGAATGCAGGCGGCGGAGCTTGCAAACAAGCGGAAGTTGGTAGTATAATCTCCAAAGATGTCGGAACGGCGTGAGGATTTATAAATATATGGAAGAGATAACGAACAAAAATACGATCCATGAAGTGGTAGATGTGTGCGTGGTAGGTGCCGGACATGCCGGATGCGAAGCGGCGCTGGCCTGCGCGAGACTCGGGCTGGAGACGGTGATCTTCACGGTCAGCGTGGATTCCATCGCGCTCATGCCCTGCAATCCCAATGTGGGCGGTTCCTCCAAGGGCCATCTGGTACGCGAGCTGGATGCGCTGGGCGGCGAGATGGGCAAGGTGATCGACAAGACCTTCATCCAGTCCAAGATGCTCAATGTCTCCAAGGGACCGGCGGTGCACAGCTTGCGGGCCCAGGCGGACAAGGCGGAGTATACCAGAGAGATGCGCAAGCGCTTAGAGCACCAGGAGCATCTGATGATCCGCCAGTCGGAAGTGTGCGAGATCATTACCAATAAGGATTTGGGGGAGGATACACAGCCGCAGAAGATCTACGGGGTGCGGACTTTTACCGGGGCGCTTTATGAATGCAAGGCCGTGATCATCTGCAGCGGGACTTATCTGCGAGCCAGATGTCTGTGCGGCGAGGCCATTACCTATACGGGGCCGAACGGTCTGCAGGCAGCGAACCATCTGACGGCATCGCTGGAGGCACACGGCGTACCGCTCCGGCGTTTCAAGACCGGGACACCGGCGCGTATGGACCGGCGCAGTCTGGACTTTTCCAAGATGGAACCCCAGCATGGGGATGAGCGCGTGGTACCGTTTTCCTTCTCCACGGATCCGGAGAGTGTGCAGATCGAGCAGGCGGACTGCTACTTAACTTATACATCGGAAGAAACCCATAAGATCATCCGGGCCAATCTGGACCGTTCCCCCATTTATGCGGGCGTGATCGAAGGGACGGGGCCGCGGTATTGTCCGTCCATTGAAGATAAGGTAGTAAAGTTTCCGGAGAAGGAGCGGCATCAGGTATTTCTGGAGCCGGAAGGGCTGCATACGGATGAGATGTATGTGGGCGGCATGAGCAGCTCCCTGCCGGAGGATGTGCAGCTGGCTATGTACCGGACGGTACCGGGCATGGAGCATTGCCGTATGGTGCGCAACGCCTATGCCATCGAATATGACTGTCTTACCAGCGGGCAGCTGAAACTGTCGCTGGAACTGAAAAATATCGAAGGCATCTTTTGCGCCGGACAGTTTAACGGCAGTAGCGGTTATGAAGAGGCAGCGGCCCAGGGGCTGATGGCCGGTATCAACGCGGCCAGAAAGATACAGGGGAAGGAGCCGCTCATCCTGGATCGTTCCGAGGCCTATATCGGTGTGCTGATCGACGATCTGGTGACCAAGGAGAACCGGGAACCTTACCGTATGATGACCTCCCGCGCAGAGTATCGTCTGATGCTACGGCAGGACAATGCGGATCTGCGTCTGCGGAAGTACGGTTATGAGACCGGACTGGTCTCGCAGGAGGATTACGATACTTTGCTGAAAAAAGCGGAATGGATCGAGAAGGAATCGGCCCGTATGCACGAGGTGATCGTGGGTGCGAACGAGCGTGTGCAGGCGTTCCTGGAATCTCATGGAACGGCCGGTGTGAAGAAGGGAACTTCCCTGGCGGAGCTGATCTGCCGGCCGGAGCTGGACTATGTGACGGTAGCCGAGCTGGATCCGGAGCGGCCGGAACTGAGCGGTGTGTCGGCAAAAGTGGCGTCAGAGATACAGGAACAGGTCAACATCAATATCAAATACGAAGGCTACATCCGCAGACAGGAAGCGCAGATCGCACAGTTCAAGAAGATGGAAGAGCGGCGCATCCCGGCGGATATCGACTATGATGATGTGAAGAGTCTGCGGCTGGAAGCGCGGGCCAAACTCAAGGAATTCCGGCCCGAGAGCGTGGGGCAGGCTTCCCGCATCAGCGGCGTGAGCCCGGCGGATATTTCGGTGTTGCTGGTGTATCTAGGTTGAATAAAATAATAACCTATGATATACTAATAAATGCTGTGGTTACAGATGTAAGGAGATTTTTGGAATGGCTATGAAGAAGGGCGGCCTGGGACGCGGACTGGACGCGATGATCCCGAATAAGATTGCGAATACAGTTCCGAATACGACTGTTGAGAATACCGCGAATGCGGCAAGGGCGGCAGAAGCAGATCAGGCGGCAAAGATGGCTGCGGCGATCGCGCTGCAAAATGCGAAAGCGCCCATCGTGGACGGGACCAGAGCGGTTGTGGATATCCTTAAGGTAGACCGCAACAAGAAGCAGCCCCGTAAGAGATTTGACGAGACACAGCTGGAAGAGCTGGCAGATTCCATCCGGCAGTTTGGTATCTTATCACCGATCCTGGTAACCCAGAAGGGTGATTTTTACGAGATCGTTGCCGGAGAACGCCGTTGGCGTGCAGCCAGACTGGCGGGCTTAAAAGAAGTGCCGGTGATCATCCGTGATTTTACGGAGCAGGAGATTGCCGAGATCTCCCTGATTGAAAACCTGCAGCGAACGGACTTAAACCCGATCGAAGAAGCGCAGGCATACAAGCGTCTGAAAGATGAGTACGGGATGACCGATGACCAGATCGCGGAGAAGGTATCCAAGAGCCGTGCGGCGATCACCAACTCCATGCGTCTGCTGAAACTGGACAACCGTGTGCAGGACATGGTGATCGACGAGCAGATCAGTATGGGACAGGCTCGTGCGCTTTTGGGCGTGGAAGATAATGAAAAGCAGTACGAGATGGCGCAGGATGCATTTGACAAACGCATGAGCGTGCGTGATGTGGAAAAGATGGTGAAGCAGCACAACGCGCCGAAAAAAGAGGAAAAGAAGAAGCAGGATCTGACGCAGTACCAGCTTCAGTTTGATGAATATGCACAGAAGCTGACCGAAGCACTGGGTGTGAAGGTGGCGGTCACATTGAAAGACAAAAATACCGGACGGCTGGAGATCGATTTTTACAATACGGACGATTTCGAGCACCTGTACGATAAATTAAAGTAGTAAAGACATGATGTTGTTAAATATCGTAAGAAATGCAGAGACAGTGCCCGCTGGGGCGAGCAGGTTGTTTAATACACTGGGGCTGGGCGGACTGGATATCGGCTGGCTTTTTGTGGTCATGTTGTTGTTGCTTGTGGTGGCAGTCATACTGCTGGTGCTGACGATGAAACGCTACAGCGATCTGAAATACCGCTTCGACCGCTTTATGATGGGCAAGCGTACCGCCAGTCTGGAAGATAAGATGACGGATCTGATCGGCGATGTGGAACGGCTGAAGAAGGATTCCAAAGCGTACGCCAATGATATCGATCTGTTGTTTTCCAAACATGAAGGTGCCATCCAGAAGGTTGGTTTATTAAAATACGATGCCTTTAAGGAAATGGGCGGAAACTTAAGCTTTTGCCTGGCATTTCTGGATGAAAAGGACAACGGTGTGATGATCAATACCGTACATTCCAATACCGGCAGCTATTCCTATACCAAACGGATCAAAGCCGGTGGTTGTGATACCGATCTGAGCCCGGAAGAGCAGGAAACCCTGCGGCGGGCAACGGGAAATAACTAAACAAAGCATATTATTAAATTTTCATATAATTTTAAGGAGACGGATATGTTAGACATCAAATTCTTAAGAGAAAACCCGGATGCGGTAAAAGAGAACATTAAGAAGAAATTTCAGGACGATAAACTGCCCTGGTAGATGAGGTGATCGAGCTGGATCAGAAGCGCCGTGATGCGCAGAAGGAAGCGGATGACCTGAAAGCCAGCCGTAACGCGCTGTCCAAACAGATCGGTGCGCTGATGAAAGAGGGCAAAAAGGAAGAAGCAGAAGCGGTTAAGAAGCAGGTGACCGAGAATGCCGAGAAGCTGGCAGCTCTGGAAGCACAGCAGGCGGAATCCGAAGAGAAGATGAAGAAGATCATGATGGTGATCCCGCAGATGATCGATCCCTCCGTACCCATCGGTAAGGATGACAGCGAGAATGTGGAGATCCAGCGTTATGGCGAGCCGGTAGTTCCGGATTTTGAAGTGCCGTACCACACCGAGATCATGGAGAAGTTAAACGGCATCGATCTGGATACCGCGAGAGACAAGACCAGCGGTAACGGTTTCTACTATTTAATGGGGGATATCGCGAGACTGCACTCCGCAGTGCTTTCCTATGCAAGAGATTTTATGATCGATCGCGGCTTTACCTATTGCATCCCGCCGTATATGATCCGTTCCAATGTGGTGACGGGCGTTATGAGCTTTGCAGAGATGGAAAATATGATGTACAAGATCGAGGGCGAGGATCTGTATCTGATCGGTACTTCCGAGCACTCTATGATCGGTAAGTTCATCGATACCATCACTCCGGAGGCGGAACTGCCCAAGACGCTCACCAGCTACAGCCCCTGTTTCCGTAAGGAAGTCGGCGCACACGGCATCGAGGAGCGCGGTGTATACCGTATCCATCAGTTTGAAAAGCAGGAGATGATCGTGGTATGTAAGCCGGAAGACAGCATGAAGTGGTATGATGTGCTGTGGCAGAATACCGTAGATTTCTTCCGTTCCCTGGACATTCCGGTTCGTACGCTGGAATGCTGCTCAGGTGATCTGGCAGACCTGAAGGTAAAGAGCTGCGATGTGGAAGCATGGAGCCCGAGACAGAAGAAGTACTTTGAAGTAGGTTCCTGCTCGAACCTGGGTGATGCACAGGCCAGAAGACTGAACATCAAGATCAAGGGCGAAAAGGGCAACTATCTGGCACACACGCTGAACAATACCTGCGTGGCGCCGCCTCGTATGCTGATCGCTTTTTTGGAGAACAATCTGCAGGCAGACGGTTCCGTACGCATCCCGAAGGCGCTGCAGCCGTATATGGGCGGAAAGACCGAGATCCGCTGATAAGCTTTATTTCGAAAAAATAAGACTTTTGGAGGTTACACAATATGCAGAATACGCGCAAGCACAAGATCACTACGCGCATCCTGACTATGGTACTGGTACTGATGGTACTGTTTCAGCCGGCGCTGCGCTCCCATGCGGCACTGACGGCGGACCGGGCCATCGCCAAGGGCATCGATGTGTCCAAGTACCAGGAACTGATCGACTGGAAGGCTGTGAAGGCGGACGGTTACAGTTTCGCGTTCATCCGTTGCGGCACCAGCACTACGGTAGATCCTTATTTTGACCTGAATATGATCGGCGCGGCGCAGGCCGGTGTCAAGGCTGGTGTGTATATTTATTCTTACGCGCTGACTCCGGAAGAAGCGATGGTCGATGCACAGAATGTGCTGGCGATGATCGCGCCGCATATCGTGAGTATGCCGGTAGTCATCGATCTGGAAACGGAAAAGCAGAAGAAGCTGACACCGGAACAGCTGGCGGCAGTAGCGAATACTTTCTGTGCCGTGATCGAGCAGGCTGGCTATTATCCGATGGTGTACAGCAGCACCAGCTGGTTTAACCGCAGCTTCGGACCCATTGGGTATGATAAGTGGGTGGCACATTACTCTTCCGCCTGCGGACGCGATGATGCGTGCTTCTGGCAGGCCAGCTGCACCGGCCGCGTCAAGGGCATCAGTGGTGATGTGGATATCAACCTGCAGTACAAGGATTATTCCAAGCTGATCATTGCCAACGGTTTTCTGGAAAGAAAAGGTTTCGTATATTTCTATCAGAACTATAAGATGCAGGTGAACCGTTTTGTGGACTACAACGGTGCACGCTACTATGTGGATCAGGCAGGGCGCCGTGTGAGCAACTGCTTTGCAAACCTGGGTGGCAGCATCTTTTACTTCGATCCGGAAGGGCGTATGCTGACCGGATGGCAGGAGCTGGGCGGTTATCGTTATTACTTCGGTACCGATGGTCGTATGGCAACAGGCTTTACCCAGATCGGGGATCAGATCTTCTTCTTTGCGGAAGACGGCAAGCTCTATACCGGCTGGCTGAATGACGGTCTGCACAACTATTTGTTCTATGAAGACGGCCATATGGCAATGGGTATCTCGCCGGTTGGTACGGATGCATATTACTTTGATGAACACGGCTGGCAGCAGGCCGGCTGGGTGACCGTAGGCGATGCGCAGTTCTATTTTGCACCGGATACCGGCCTGATGAAGCGCGGCTGGTTTAACGATGGCACCGGCAACTTCTATGCAAATGCGGAAGGTATAAAGCTTTCCGGTCTGCAGGCGATCGACGGCGCGATGTATTACCTGGGCGTAGACGGCCGTGAATGCTTCGGCTGGCAGGAGATCGCAGGTGCAAGATGCTACTTTGATCCCAAGACCGGACATATGGTGACCGGCGTGCAGGTGATCGACGGAAAGACCTATTACTTCAGCCCGGAAGGTGTGATGATGACCGGTCTGGTAACCATCGGAGCGGATAACTACTACTTCGATCCGGCCACCGGTGTGATGACCACGGGACTTGTGAATGTAGGCGGTATGGCCTTCTTCTTCGGACCGGACGGCAAGGAAGCGGTCGGACTGGTATCGGACGGCGCGGATCAGTATTATATCGATCCGGCAACCCATACGCTGCTGACGGGATTCATCCCCATCGGACCGTCCTACTACTATTTTGATCCGGCTACGGGCAAGATGCAGAAGAATATTGTAGCATACTTTGACGGTATTCCCTTCCAGGTGGGACCGGACGGTGTCGTGATCATACCGCAATAATGTTTTCTCCCCTTCCTCTTATGGGGGAAGGGCGTGAATACACGATAATGCTTGCCATTTGTGGTGAAATCTGTTAGGATTACTTTTGTTTGTGAGTTGTGTCTGCGTAGCTCAGTAGGATAGAGCGACCGCCTCCTAAGCGGTAGGTCGGAGGTTCGAATCCTCTCGTGGACGCGCGAAAGAGACCATAGGGATATTTCCTATGGTCTTTTTTTACGCGTTTTTTCAAGGCTTGCAATATACACGAGATATGGTATAATAGGCTTGGTGTCTTTTTAAGTTGACATAATGTGAATGCGTGAAAACCGAAAGACGGCAGGGCAGTGTGGGGAAAGTTTTGAAGTGTGTCCTGTCATAACCAACAAGGGAGGAAAGATTATGAAACACAAATATTTGAGATTATTGCTGGGAGCAGCAGCAACCATGCTGACACTGACAGCCTGCTCAAATGGTGGCGGAAATGGTTCCGGGGAACCTACGCCGGAGCCTACAGTAGTAGACGCAGCCAATCTGCCGGGCTTGGGAGATGGTAACAACGGAGCAACAGAGGCTACACCAACAGAGACGGCAGAGCAGACCGAGGAGCCGACACCTGCAGCAGAAGAAATTCCGGCAGGTATGTACCGCAGCGAGCTGACCAACGAGATCATCTCCGAGGATCTGAAGAACCAGAGACCGATCGCGGTCATGGTAGATAACGAGACCACAGCACTGCCGCATTACGGTACTTCCAAGGCGGACATCGTATACGAATTGATGAACAGCACCAAGAACGGTCGTATCACCCGTCTGATGCCGGTGGTAAAGGATTGGGCACAGATCACCCAGTTCGGCAGTATCCGTAGCGCACGTCCGACCAACTTTATGCTGGCGGCAGAGTGGAATGCGATCCTTTGCCACGATGGCGGTCCGTTCTACATCGATGAGTTTGTAAAGAAGTCCTATACCAACAACTTAAGCGGTGGCTTTGGCCGTTTCCCGAACGGAAAGAGCATGGAGTATACCGAGTACATTACTTATGATAAGTATACCAACCCGCAGACCGGTAAGAGCTATGATGGTCTGGCAAAGCGTATTGAAGCATCCAAGTACAGCACCGAGTACAACAGCTACTATCCGGGACAGCATTTCATCTTCTCGGATACGGAGATCAACCTTTCGGATTTCCACAGCGAGGCGATCACTGCAAAGGAAGCTGACCTGAGCAAGTGCTTTACGCATAACCTGTCCAGACTGGTATATAATGAGAGCACCGGCAAGTATGAGTATTATGAGTACGGCAAGAAGTATGAGGATGCCGGAAACGGCAGCGCACCGCTGGCATTTGAAAATGTCATCCTGCAGAAGACGAACTATACACAGCTGGATGAAAACGGCTATCTGATCTACAACTGTGTGATCGCGAATCCGTGGGACGGCTATCTGCTGCAGAACGGGGAAGCGGTACCCATCACCTGGGCAAAATATGGCGAGTCCGAAAGAACGGTATTCTGGTACAAGGACGGCACCGAGGTCGTGCTGAACACCGGCAAGACCTATATCGCTCTGGTACCGGATGATGTTTGGAGCAACCTGGTGATCAAATAACCGGATCGGCCAAATCAAAACAAAGAGATACCACAAACAGCCCGAAGCGAAATCTGCTTTGGGCTGTTTTAGTCGCAAAAAGGGAAGTATTGTGTTATTATCATATGGAGGTGTAGTATCGTGGAAACTTATGTGATCCTGCGGGATCTCGCGATCATCATATTGTCAGCCAAGTTTATGGCCATCTTGGCAAAGAAGTGCAAGGCGCCGGGGGTTGTGGGCGAGATCCTGGCAGGTCTGATCATCGGACCTTGTTTGCTGAATATTGTGAGCCCCACCGATTTCATCAACCAGATGGCGGAGATCGGTGTCATCCTGATCATGTTCTCGGCCGGACTGGAAACGAACTTAAAGGAACTGAAAAAATCCGGTCTGATCGCGCTGGTGATCGCATGTGCCGGCGTACTGGTCCCGCTGATCGGCGGTGCCGTGCTGTATATGAGCATCTACGGATTTGCGGCACCGGGGACCGATGAGTTTTTTGAAGGACTCTTCATCGGCTGCATCATGACCGCCACCTCCGTAGGGATCACGGTAGAGGCGCTGCGGGAGCTGGGCTTTTTGAAAGGCCGTGTGGGCCAGACGATCCTGAGTGCGGCGATCATCGATGATGTAATCGGTATTATCGTACTGACCTTTGTGCTGGGAATGAAGGATCCGGAGAGCGATCCGATGATGACCATCGGCAAAACACTGCTGTTTCTGGTTGTATCCCTCGTCGGCGGCTATATCATCTACCGTATCATGAAGGTGGTGGATGCCAGATATCCGCATACCAGACGTATTCCGATCATCGGCTTCGGTCTGTGCTTCATTATGGCATATATTGCAGAGAAGTATTTCGGGATCGCCGATATCACCGGTGCGTATGTGGCGGGCATCGTCCTCTGCAATATCCGCGATGCGGAATACATCGACCGTAAGGTGACCGTGAACAGTTATATGATGTTTGCGCCGGTATTTTTCGTCGCGATCGGTCTGAAAACGGACTTTTCTGCGATCGATACCAGCAAGATCGTCTTTGCCATCGGGTTTGTGATCGTTGCCATGATCAGCAAGATCATCGGCTGCGGGCTGATGGCGAAGGCCTGCAAATTCAAATGGATCGACTGCTTAAAGATCGGTGTGGGTATGATGACGCGTGGTGAAGTGGCGTTGATCATCACCAACAAGGGTCTGAATATGGGCATCATCGACTCGTCCTATTTTACGGCGGTCATTCTGCTCATCATTATTTCGAGCATTTCGGTACCGATTTTATTAAAGATGTTGTATGCAAAGGCGCCGGATCCGGCGTGACACTGATTGATCGGGGTAGCCTATGAGAAAAAGACAGAAGGCGGTACTGCTGGCAGGGATCGTGATCACACTGCTGGCAGGGTGTGGAAAAGAAGAAGAGAGTCAGGTGGTGACGCTCACACCGGCGGTGGATCCGGTGGTGCAGAGTGCGCCGACGGAGGCGGCATCCGCTGAAAATACCGGGGCGGAAGGGGATGCTGCGGAATCTGTCGATACTTCTGAGACATCAGAGACAACGGAAGGGGCAGAAACAGGAGCTACGGAAAACACAGAAGCTTCAGAAGCGGTCGGGCCTACGACGGAAGAGATGGATGCGCTGCTCACGCAGGATTATGCCGTATGTTTTGCCAACCTGACCGGGTGTGATATCGTGAAGCTGCAGATCACTTTCAATGCTGCCGACATCCAAAATCTGGAGGTGCTTGGTGAAAAACGGCTTTATGACGGCGCACAGTTTACTTATAAGAGTAGTGAGCTGGACGGACTGCGCGGGGCTGCCAGACTGAAGATGTCTGTGATAGCTACAGCGAAGGACGCCACAGTGATGGCATTCCCGGAGATCGATATTCTGGATCCGGCACATACCAATGTCGTATTGACCGCCTCCGATACAGGCTGGCGGATGTATCTGCAATAAGGGGTTATATTTTTTATGGACAATATGGACATTTTCTCCTATATGGCGGAGCAGCAGTCGGAGAAAGAATCGCCACTGGCGTTGCGTATGCGTCCGACCACCATTGACGAGGTGGTCGGACAGCAGCATATCATCGGCAAAGACAAACTGCTGTACCGGGCGATCAAAGCAGACCGTTTAAGCTCCGTGATCTTTTACGGCCCTCCGGGGACCGGCAAGACGACACTGGCCAAGGTGATCGCGGCCACCACCAGTGCCAATTTCAAGCAGATCAATGCGACCATCGCCGGCAAAAAGGATATGGAAGCGGTGGTGGAGCAGGCCAAGAACGACAAGGCCATGTATGATAAGCGTACGATCCTGTTCATCGACGAGATCCATCGTTTCAACAAAGCGCAGCAGGATTTTTTACTGCCCTATGTGGAAGACGGCACCGTGGTACTGATCGGTGCTACAACGGAGAATCCCTATTTTGAAGTAAATACCGCTCTGCTTTCCCGCTCCAACATCTTTGAACTGAAGATGCTGGCAAAGGAAGATCTGCGGATACTGATCGAGCGGGCCGTGAAGGACCGGCAAAAGGGCCTGGCGGATATGGATGTGGTGATGGATGAGGATGCCATCGAGTTTCTGGCGAATGCAGCCTGCGGGGACGCGAGAAGCGCCCTGGGCGCGGTGGAACTGGGAGCAATGACCACGGAGCGTTCTGCAGACGGCAAGATCCATCTGACCCTGGATATCATTGCGGAATGTATCCAGAAAAAGCCCATCCGTTATGATAAGGACGGGGAGATGCATTATGATATTATCTCTGCTTTTATCAAGAGTATGCGGGGATCGGATCCGGATGCGGCAGTGTATTATCTGGCGCGTATGCTGGCGGCCGGAGAAGATATCAAGTTTATCGCGAGACGCATTATGATCTGCGCTTCCGAAGATGTGGGCATGGCAGATCCCCGGGCGTTGCAGGTAGCTGTGGCGGCATCGCTTGCGGTGGAACGGGTGGGTATGCCGGAGGCCAGGATCCTCTTATCCCAGGCAGCGGTCTATGTGGCCAGTGCGCCCAAGAGTAACGCCTCCTATCTGGCGATCAATGAGGCGCTGCGGATGGTGGAGAACGGAGAAGTCTATCCGGTGCCCAGACATCTGCAGAATAAGCATGCCGATTCTGCCGGGGAAGAGCGGGAGCAGGGCTATCTGTACGCCCACGATTACCCGAACCATTATGTGAAGCAACAGTATCTGCCGGATGCACTGGTGGGTACGAAGTTCTACGAGCCGACGGATAACGGCTACGAGAAAGAAGTGCGGAAATACTTTAAAAAGATCACACCGTAGCGAAGGTTTTCGCTCCGGTATATAGTTTTCCCTGATAGCTTTCCAGGCGTTTCATCTCCTGAAGCAGTTGATTCAGGAGATTTTTTTTGTCTGTACTCCAGGTGGGAGCGATCAGCAGATTGCGCGGGCCGTCGCCGGTGAGGCGGTGGATCACGATCTCGGGAGACAGATGCTCCAGGCTGTCGATCACAAGAGAGATATATTCGGCGCGGGTCAGGGTTTCAAATTTACGCGCACTGTAGTCTTTGGCCAGGTCGGTATCGACCAAAACATGCAAAAGCTGCAGTTTGATCCCGAAGATCGGGAAGGTATTGAGATATTCGATCGTAGACAGCATCAGACTGCGGTCTTCGCCGGGCAGTCCCAGGATCACATGTACGATCACGGGGATCTGCATATCGTGCAGCTTGTGCACCGCGTCTTCAAAAACGGAATTGTCGTAGCCGCGGCGGATATACTGTATGCTCTCCGGGTGGATGGTCTGTAGTCCCAGTTCGATCCAGAGGGATTTCTCGGGATAGGCAGCACGCGCTTCGGCCAGCACCTCACAGACCTCCTCACCCAGACAGTCCGGGCGGGTGGCGATGGAGATGCCTACCACTTCCTCATCGGAGAGCGCAGAAAGATAGCAGGCCCGTAAGTAATCCGGGTCGCCGTAGGTATTGGTATAGGGCTGAAAGTATGCGATGAACTTATGCCCGTTATATTTTTCGTGGATTCGTTCTTTGCCCTCTTCGAGCTGGGCAGTCAGATCGGTACTGCCCGAACCGGCCGCAGCAAACTCACCACTGCCGCCGGCGGAACAGAAGATACAACCGTCTGAATGAAGCGTGCCGTCGCGCACGGGGCAGGTACAGCCGATATTCACGGCAATCTTGTACACCTTTTCCCCGTAAACGCGCTTGCAGTATTCGTCAAATGCATAATAGGGCTTGTTACCCCATTTCACAACTTCCATTTATTTGATCTGTGCCATAACTGCCTTGGCTACCACATCAGCTACCTGCGGATGGAAAGCTTCCGGCAGAATGTGCTCTTCGTCCAGTTCGTCTTCGGAGATAAGACCTGCGATCGCATAAGCGGCAGCCATCTTCATCTCTTCGGTGATCTGTTTTGCGCGGCCTTCCAGCGCGCCACGGAAGATGCCAGGGAATGCGACTACATTGTTGACCTGGTTCGGGAAATCGCTGCGGCCGGTACCGATGATACGTGCACCTGCTTCCTTTGCGATGTCCGGCATGATCTCCGGTACCGGATTGGCCATAGCAAAGATGATGGAATCTTTGTTCATGCTGCGTACCATATCTGCAGTCACAATGCCCGGTGCGGATACGCCGATGAAGATGTCGGCACCTACCAGAGCGTCACCCATGGTACCGCTGATGTTTTCCGGATTGGTCAGAGCTACCATCTTTTCCTGCATCCAGTTCAGATTCTTTGCATCTTTGGAGATGACACCCTTGCTGTTGCAGAGGATGATGTTCTTGAAACCATAGTTTAAGAGCAGCTTGGTGATGGCTACACCGGCAGCACCGGCACCGCTGACAACCACCTTGCAGTCCTTGGCTTCTTTCTTAACGACTTTCAGTGCATTGATCAAAGCAGCCAGTACGACGATGGCAGTACCGTGCTGATCGTCATGGAATACCGGGATGTCTAGCGTCTCTTTCAGTCTTTCTTCGATCTCAAAGCAGCGCGGAGCACTGATGTC
>JAFXQR010000161.1 GCA_017526985.1 Lachnospiraceae bacterium | reverse complement strand
GTGAAGGAAATCCTTACACGGTTGCCGAAATTTTTTCAACAGCTCACTCCTGAATATACATCATAATATAATATCCGATTCAAACGGCTTTGTAGAGCCGCTCTATTTGTCGTGCCAATAAATCAACTGTGAATAGTAACCCGAAATGTCAGATTTCCTGTATCTCCAGCTCTTTTTGATACTCCTGCTGAAAGATCTTGCGGTACTTATTGTAATTCCACACACCCACGATCGGACGGTCATAATATACCCACGGCAGCCTCTGCCCCGGCACCACCAGCCGGTAGCCTTTGCGCTTGAATTCCAGGCTCTGCGCCGCATCATACAGATCCCAGCCGTCAAACAGATCGGCACGCCATTTGAGATCCACACAAGTCGCCATCAGCAGGCCATCCACGCATTCCACATCTTCCAGCCCGTCTTCCTTCTTATATGAATAGCTCTCATAATCCGTACGCCCCAGCCCGCTGTTGTACAAAGCTCCTACCCTGGGCGCTCCCCACAAAAGCATATCCTGCGGCAGTTTTTTGATCCCCATAGCCCCGATCATGGCGATCTGCGGATCCATTTCAAAGATCGTCAGCAGATCCTGCAGAAAATGACGGTTTAAGATAAATACATCCTCATGCAGAAAGATCTTGTACTTGGCATCCGTCACCTGCATAGCAGCGTTGTAGCCCGACGCCATACCGGATGCATGGGTCACCGGCACGCACTCCACCACATAGCCCTCCGGAACCTTCAGGTTGCCGATATAGTAGACGCATTCATTATAATATTCTTCTTTGCTTGTCACGATCAGAAAACTGAATTTTTTTCCATTCATGCGTTACGCCTCAGCCCCCTGCAGTATCTCTATCGCTTTCCAAATATCCGGCTCTTCCTCTTCCAGACAATGTTCCTTGATCATATTGAGGAGATAGACCGCTTCCTTTTTCTTTCCGGCGCGCTCATACATATCCGCCAGAATGAGCGCGATCCGGCCTTTTTCTCCCAGGTCGCTCTCCAATAAAAGCTGCACCACAAAGTGCACCGAAAGCCCCCATTCCGCCAGCCACATCATACAGTCGGAATAGTCCAGCCCAAACTGCATCCGGCGCAAAAAGAACATCATCTGCTCGTGGATCCTCCGGTATTCGTCCATATACTCGATATGGTCGTAGATCGTAAGCGGCTCCGTCCCTGCCTCCATCTGATAGATCGCGCCTGTACTCTTGAAAGTGGTCAGTTCCTGATCGTACTGGGCCACACGGTCGTATTGCGGTTCATTCACGATAGCCGCCACGGCATCATAGCCTTCCTGGGAACGCTCCTGCAGCTTCTCGTTGATGCGCCCTTTGTAGATCACGATACCCGCGGTGATGGATCGTTTTGCTTCCGCCAGCTGCTCTAAGTACGCATCCGCGTCAAAAGCCGGTGGCGCCGCCCCTTCCTGCGCTTCCCCCTCCGCGCTTTCCACGGTTTCACTCGTTTCTGCCGGCATCTCAGCCACTTCGCTCTCCGAGACTTCCGCAGGCTCCGCCACATCTTCCGCACCGGCAGCCGCAGCCGTTTCTGTCGCCACCTCCCCGGCCGGCGCCGTTATCTCCACAGCAGTTTCTTCCTGCTCACCATTCGCAATATCCAGTTTTTCCAGCTCGCTTAATTCTGACATTCGTCCCTCTTTGGTTCACATAACATAGTATCGAAACGAGTATAGCATATAAAACTTCATTTGAAAACAACATTTTTATAAACATCAAGCATTTTTTGAAATATTTTTGTGGACAACACCCAAATATCTCTTTATTGTGTATACATCTCCTCGGATTTCTCTCGAGAAGAAAAACGAATCCCGGTGATCCTATTCCCGGGATTCGCTCCTGTCTTACATCCGCATTCTGAAAACCGTATCAAAACGCTTTACATATACCCGTTAAACAGCATCCCGCTGTACGCGCTGGTCACATACGGATTGGCAAAGTGCGGTTTGGTGGGATTCTTGTAAGCCACCACCCGCTTCTCCACATAATCCATGGGGTTAAGCTGCACTTCATTTGCCTTGCGCAGTGCCGATTTGGTGAAATCTTTCAGCTGATCCAGACCTCCCGGCGCATCCGCGTCCTTCAATACTTCCGTCAGGGTCTCTTCGTCTACTGTAAGCGTGCCGTCCTCTTCCTGCTTCACACCCAGCTTCTCCAGACCCGATGTGTAGAACGCCCCCGTTGCTTTCATATCACGCACCAGCAGATTGGTCCTGGGCTGTTTCTCCACAAATTCTGCCGTTGCCTTGATAAAGTTGTTGTAAGAGCCGGCCAGTGATATGATATTGTCCTTCATGGACTCCACATCCGGCTTGTATCCGATCATCACGCTCTTGCCCGGCGCTGCTTCTTTCAGTCGCACATCGTAAGTATTGTTCAGCCGCACATCGTTACCCGGCGCTGTATGTGTCTCACCGTTGATGGTGTAGATCGCATCCGTGCCTTCCTGCTGCACCTTACGGATGCCCAGATAGTCCACGATGCCCCGCTGCTGGCTGGTATTTTCATCCGAAATGGTGAAATGTCCGCCCTCGTCACTCTTGTCGCCCACCGATTTCGACCGGATCACCAGTGCCGTATTGCCCAGATCATCCTCGTCTACCTCGGCCTGCAGCCCCAGGTTAAAGTTGTTGATCAGTCGTGCCAGACGCCCCTGGATCTCCTTATTCGTGTCCGTCTGGCTGATGGTAAACTGCAGCTCATAATTGGAAGAAAGCGTCTGCACATCAAAGGAATAATTGCCCTCCGCTATGCCCGCATCATCCGGAGATAAGTACTTGCCCACATTTACCTGCGGTTTGGCCAACTGCCGCACCAGCAGTTCCACCGGCTCCGATTCTTCGCCGGTCCTCTGCGTGTTGCTGCCGCGATCCAGCACCTCCGCGATCTCGCTGTCCGAGGAAAACGCCGTCTTCTGGTTAAAGATCGTCGCGTCGTCCAGCCCGCCGATGGTGCCCACTTCGGAGCGGAACTTCATGGCGTTCTCTTTCATATTGATGGTATACTCTTCCACATCCTTGGAACGGTCCATCAAAAAGACGGGCTCATCCTTGCTGATCTTTACGATCGACTTATAGATGTCCTGAAGATCCTTCTTCTTGTGGGAATCGAAACGATTGGAAGAAGACCTGGGCACAAGATCGGCCTGGTAATAATTATAGACATTTGATAAAACAGCTGTATTGATCGCCATACCTGTACCCTCCTTTCTTCCATGATCATTTTGACCACACCCCGGGACCTCTCTGATCCCACCGATGGTCGTTCACACTTCCGGCCGCCTCCGTTGCGTGCCGTCGCTCTATGTTTCGCCATAAAGCCTGTGTGAATGGGTACACCAAAAATATCGTCGCCGTTAAAAGGGTATAGTAACCCTTTTTATAGTTACTCTAAATATACCATGTTTTTGTCAAACTTACAAGAAAATACACAGAAATATTTGTGCAAAAAAGCAACAAAGAATGCCGTGAAACTTGGGCATTTTTCAGAAGTTGTTTCACGAATACGCCAATGGGTCCTTGGCTTCCTCCAGAGGTGTCCCTTCAGCCCTCGATTTCTTTCGCTCTCCCCTTATACTCTACCGCCATCTTCAAAAACTCCTCCGCCATCTCCGGATACTGCCCCGCCAGTTTCTCATAGCAATGTGCCAGCATCTCCAAAGGAATTCGTTCTCCTGCTGCCGCCTGCAGGATCGGCTTGGTCTCCTGCAGCGCATTGATAAACCATACGCTCGCCTCTTCAAAATCCCCGGCATCGTAGTAATACTGCCCCAGTTCGCAGCACACCTCCGCGCAGGGATTCAGGCTGATATTCTTCAGCGCCCATTTGAAAAACGCGTTCACATCTTTTGCCAATCTGGCTGCTCTCGCCAGCACGCAGTAGGCATCCATCCGCTCGTCCGCACTGCGCTGCGCCTCATAGATTGCCGCTTCAAAAACAGGTACCGCTGCAGCAAAATCCCTCTCCTGCCCCGCCAGAAGCAACTCCATGGCATACATATGCAGCAACTTCTTCGAAAGCGTCTTTCCTTCTGCCACCGCTTTTTGGAACACACCAAAATCCCGGGCGGAATGCTGGGATTCCGGCCAATGCTGTATCTCGATCTCACTGTCAAAGACCACCGGCTCCAGGCGCACCGACTCATGCACCGGATCGATCCATACAAAGTTACGCTGCCGCTTGAACAATTTGGGGCGCAGATCTTTTTCAAAATTCTCCGTGGTCTGATAGGCGTGCCGGTTCACATACCACATCTGTACGATCTCCACCTCCGGCTCCATCACCTGCATCAGTGCCTTGAATTTCTCCGCATTTTCCGCATCGATCAGCTCGTCCGCATCCGCCGAATAGATATAGTCCCCGCTGCATTTGGAAAAAGCAAAGTTGCGCGCCGCGGCGAAATCACTGATCCAGACGAAGTCATACAGCTTCTCCGTATACCGCGCCGCGATCTCTTTGGTACGATCCGTCGAACCGGTATCCACGATCACGATCTCATCTACCAGTTCTTTAAAAGAGTCCAGGCAGCGTGCCAGTACATTTTCTTCATTTTTTACGATCATGCATAAGGATACCGTCATTTTGCGTTCTCCTCCTTGCCTATTGCCTTATCCGCCTCGCGGTTGATCATCTCCGTAATCCCCATCAGGATAAAAATGACAGGGGTACAAATGCATTGCTGGTAGCAGAAAATATTGTGCCCCAGATAAGCCACGATGCTTCCCATAAACGCCATCAGCACCGGCTCTTTCGTCACACGCTTTGCTGCACGCAGAAAGACCGCCAGGAAGATCCCCAGGTAGCTTACCGCCCCCAGCACGCCCTCCGTCACCAGCATATTCAACCATTCATTATGCGCGCATGCCAGAGACAGGCCGTCCCAGTATTGCGCCACCTCTGCTGCGCAGTAGGTATCCATCGCCCCGTCAAAGCAGTCCGGTCCCACACCGATCAGCAGATCTTTGATGGATGCATGCGAGATCGCTCTTGCCGCCATCCGCCAGTTAAAGCCTCTGTGGTTGCCCCAGCTTTCGCCAAAATAAAAGAAACTGGTCTCATCCCCGATCTGCAGTTTTCCCGTGGTCACCAGGATCACCAGCAGCAACACGCCCCAGATCACCAGTACCGCTGCCGTAGTCGTCAACTTCCAGATCCATGCCTTATGTGCAGAGATATCAAATACCGTCTTCCCCTCTTTCTGTCTTGCCTCAGCAGTTGCGATCCGGAATCCTGCATAAAGAAAGAGAAACAGGATCAGCAGCACAAGCATCACCGGTGATCCCGTGATAAACTTCGTGATCTTTTCCTCCCCGGTGATATAAGTGCGCTGCCGCTCCGGAAAGAGCGCGTACATCCAGCCGATCACCCGGAAGGATCCCAGCGCGATCAGTACGATTTCCAGAAAACGCCGCATTTTTTCGTTGCTTTCCAATGCATAGCAGAAGCAGACCATCAGGATCAGCGTCACTGCCACATAAGCACTGTCGCTGTTGGTGGTACACAGCATGCCAAAGCCCAGTGCCACAAACGCCCCCGTCAGGAGCCGTGCCCGGAGACTCTCCGTAATCTGATAAAAATAGAAGCCAAAGGGCAGCACCAGCACCGCATAAGAGGAATACCAGCTGGTCTGTCCCAGTGTAGACAGAAACTTTTCGATATCCTCCGCCCCCAAACGATCGTACATGCCCATAGGATTAAAGCCGAAACGCTGCAGGATACCGATCTGATAGCAGATCGCCGCGCTCACCACCATCCCCAGCAGCGTATATGAGCTCCATTTCCAATAACGCGACACAAAGAGAAAAGCTCCCCCGAAAAAAAACTGGCTCATCAGGCCCATATACCAGCCCCGGTAGCCCCATAAAGCAACCTCCGGAAAACTGCTGAAAATATACGACAACAAACTGACCGTAAGAAACACCACCAGAAAGTAATCCGCCGCCGAAACCTGATGCAATTCAACGACCGCTTGTTTTTCTCTGCGATACGACAGAAGATATGCTTCGTATACCAGCATGATGAGACACAGCCCCACAATGGATACCCATTTAAAAAAGGCATACTTCGTGTTGCCCATATTAAAATATTTTCCGTGTTCCCCCAGATCATAAAAAATCGGGAAAATGCACAAAAAAAGAAACACATATGCTGCCACCAGCATATGCAGCGCATATTCACTGCAGATCTGCCAATCTGTTTTCCACGGTTTCTTTGTTTCCGGTTTTCTGTATTTTTTACTGCTCATAAATAATAATGATACTCTCCCCTTTCGCTATCGTCAAGCTGTCCTGTCCGCGCTCCTTTTTCTCACATAGTGTATTTATGCTCGGCAATGTCTTTAAAACATTTTGCCCCGAAATCCGGAAACTTCACCCAATAGTTATCCAAATTATTGTTCCCGTTGTTCTTCCGGATATAGGCATCAAAATCAAAGCGTTCCATCCCGATTGCCTTCAGGTGTTCCCGATAGAACATGCAGCCTTCCTTCATGGTGCGCCGTTCAAAAAAGGCATTCAGATTTCCGTAGGAGATTCCCCAGATAGCAAGCTCCGGCGGAAAAAGTTCTCCCCCATTCAGATCCACCGCCCTGGTCAAGATCCGGTCTTTCACCTCAAAGTCCAGCAACGGAGTATTCAGGTAGTATAAAATTCCCTTTAGATTATTGATCAATCGAACTTCTGCCATAACGCGCACATCCTCTTTTCATATTCCAATGCAAACGGTGTCTTCAACTCTTCACCATAGATCGGTCTGTCAATCCCGGGATACCTCGCTCTCAGCCCAAACTCCTTATCCAACATTTTATTAATTTCTTGTCACTCCGCCCAGATCTGGTTGCGTCCGCCCTGCTTTGCGCTGTACAGCAGTTCATCCGCCTTGAAGAGCGCCTCCGTCACATTTTCAAAATGCGCTGCACAGACCAGTCCGCCGCTGATGGAAATGTGCAGCTCCGGATATTCCTCATATACCAGCTCGTATACCTGCTGCCGGATGGTCTCTGCACGCCGCTCCGCATCGACAATATTTTCACACACAAGCAGCCCGACAAATTCCTCGCCGCCGTACCTGGCCGCAAACTCGTCTTCCCCGGAAACATTTGCCCCAAGGGTCTGCGCCACTGTCTTCAATGCTTTGTCACCAAACAGATGCCCGTAGGTATCATTGATCTTTTTAAAAAAGTCGATGTCTGCCATGATCAGAAAATGATGCCCGTCATGCAGATTCTCGTCCTTTTCCAGCCGTTCAAACAATTCACGCCGGTTAAACAACCCTGTCAGCCCATCCCGCTTGGCCAGAGCTTCCATTTCCTCCAGCAGCGCTTCCTTGCTCTTTCGCTCGGTTTCATAGGCCTCCACCATAAGTGTCGTGATGGAAAAAATGCCGGCTGCGATCACCACCATCGCCATCAGCACATCCAGATACCATTCTTTGTCGGAAAGCGGGGTGACCATCCCCGGAAATACCAGTGTGGTGAGAAATACGATCCCCAAAAGCCAGATCAGCGAGATCAGAAACAGAGCCACTCTTTTCCGGCTCTCCGAGATGCTGGGAACGATCAGGAAAAGACAGCCGATAAAATAGACGATCATCCCGCTATGGATGCCGCCACAAAAGATCCAGGCCAGCGGCAGCAACCCAAACATCAAAACGACCATCAGCGGCGTATGCAGGTGCTGCTCCATATCCTTCGCCACGGTCATAAACCAAAACACACCCATGACCGCAAAACACAGAAATGTGCTGAGGATTGCCCCAAAATCCAGTTTTTCTATACAAGTGATGATAAACGAAGCAAATGTTGAAATGGTACCCACGATCAGAACGATCATATACATCTTCGAATCCAGTGTCTTTCTGGATGCGATCTGCTGCTTAATCCACTGCATGATAAGAACCCCTCTTGCTTTATGTCCATAAGCATTTACATAAAATCTACCAATTACTACTTTATCACGCCTTCAGGGAAAGTACAAGATAAAAGGCCTCTTTCAGATCGTCCCGTTCACGATGCGTATCATCTCCGCGATACGCCGGTCATAGGTATGCTCTGCCTTCGTCCGCTCATACCCGCGCCTTGCGATCTCCGCTCGTTCCTCATCATGTTCCAGATAATAGCCGGCCTTATCCAATAACTCCTCTTTCGAGCCGAAATACTCCGCTTCCACCCCCGGCTCGTAGATCTCCGGCAGCTCCTCCTGCCAGTTGGTCAGCAGGAAGCCCCCGCACCCGCACACGTCAAACAGCCGCAGCGACAATCCCGTCGCGATCGGCCGCATTGTGATATTCAGATTGATCCGGCTCTCATGGAATACCAGTGGCATCTCTGTCAGCGTCTTTACGCCTTCGTGTACATGCACGGCTTTTAATGGCGTCACATCACTATAAGTATACAGATCCACATCATAATACTCCGCCAAAGCATTCAACAAACGGATGCGCTCCGTCTCCGCCAGTTCCGATCCGATGAAGGAATGGGCGATCAGATACCGCTGTGCTGCCGCATTTTCCTCGCAAAGCGGCTGATGCAGATCCGGTACCAGCGAATCCAGTTCCTCCATCAGCGCATCCGTCAGCATACTCTCAATAAAATTCACACCGTAGACCTGCAGCTGTGCTTCCACAAGACCCTGCACATAACCTTTTGCATACTCACTCATACCTTTGATCTTTTTATAACCATTCTTCTCACTGTATAGGGAACCGACGAAGGAAATATCTGATGTATATTTCTGCAGATCTGGTTTTGCTGCCCGTCCGATCACGCTATCCCAGCGTTCCGGATTGGTCGCCAGCGGCAGATGAAAGATTCCTTCCGGATTGCGATCCTTAAAGTATTCATACTGCGCCCGGTCAAACATAAAGACCCGATTGCATTTATTCTTTAATGCCGGCGAAAACAGCTCCAGCACCGGCACATCCACCGTCCAGCACACATAGGGCACCTGCGCGATCTCGCAAACCTCCGAAAGTGCCGGAAAGAAGTTTATGGAGAACACAAAAAGAAAACGATGTTCCATCAGCAGCTTGCCAACCGTATCCACAAGCTCCGCTGCCGTCGTTTTCTTATTGGTCATCTGTGTTTTTTCTTCAATGACCGTAAGCCCCAGCTTTTGAAACGCCGTGATCACATCCGGCTCACAAATCGAATTGTATCGGTAAAATAAGATTTCCATAACTGCCCCTTTACTGTGCTTAAAAAGAAACAATAATACCGAAGTCCCGGGAAACGGTGCCTCCAAACATATCCTCCTCACCGCTGATTATCTGTATTACATACCACATAATCATATCCCATATTCATTGATATAATCCGCCAAAAAAGGCGGGAACAAGGAAATATATCCCTGTCTGACTGTTATGACCCCTTTTTTTAATAACCGATCGCGATAAACAGAATAATTGGAGGCTTTTTCCCCCATAAGCTCCAGAACTTCACTACGCTTATATTCCTTTTTCTCTGTAATCAGTCTAGCCAGAGCTCTGTCCTCCGCGAACAATTCTTCCCATATCTTTTCACCAATCTGTATAGTGAGGACTTCCTTATGACCGGTACAGCTAATTCCAAGGATGACATAAGCAGCAAGCTTTCTTCTCCGATGCCGCTTTTTTGTATTTTTTATTACTCATCGCTTAAAAACCTTCCATCGCTAGTCTATGCACCACAGAGCATATAAGGGGATTGCCCGCACACCGTCCGTTTCTCCGAAATTTCTTTCCGAGATCCGGATCGCATATGCCGGTTTGTACTTTTCCATATAATTCTTCAGGCCGGTAGATCTTTTGTGCCTTCCCGACTTTATCTCTACCGGAACAATACTTTTTCCGTCATCGTAAACCAGATCGATCTCCATACTATCCGAAGGCTTAAAATAATTCAGATTTCTTCCGGCAGTCCGGAATTCTTCCACAACATAGTTTTCTATCACGCCGCCTTTATAGATATTGTTTTCATCCGGCAACAGATCACGGTATTTCAACCCGCACATATTACTCAGCAGTCCCGCATCAGAAAGATAGATTTTTTCGCCACTCCCATTCTCGTATCCTTTTAACGGAGAGAACGGGGCTTCTATTTTCTTTACGGATATCACCAGGCCGGACGCGATCAGCCAATCAAGCGGTGCCGAAAAATCTCTTTTGTTCGCTCTCGGCCGAACATCATTATATTTAAATTTCGGATTTTCTTTTGCCAATTGCCGCGGAACAGATTGGTATATTTCCGTGATCTTTACTCCCTCTGCCGCACTGAGTGTATACTTTGTCATATCCGCCAGATAAGCCAGTCGAAGGTTCTCGTGAATGGAACGGTTAAAAGCGATCACGTTTTTTTCATGCACAAGATAATCCTCTACCGCTTCCGGCATCCCCCCGATCATCAGATAATCGTGGTAAATGCGCAGCGCTTTTTCGTGAACCCCCGCCGGCAGCGCTCTCATTTCTGTATATGCTTCCCGGATTCCGTCCCGTAATACATCCTCACCGCAAGCGATCAGGAATTCTTCAAAATCCATCGGAAAAAGTGTCTGTATGTCTACTTTCCCCACCGGAAAAGAACTCTCAAACCTCGCCAGTTTTACCCCTAATAGGCTTCCTGCTCCGATCACCCTGCGTTTATTGTCCGCTTCACAAAAGTACTTCAGCGCCGTGATCGCCCGTTCGCTTTTTTGTATTTCGTCAATAAACAACGGCGTATCTTCCGCAATCTTCTTCCCCAACAGCTGTTCCAGGTGTTTCACAATAACATCAGGTTCCAGTGAAACATCAAAAACAGAGCATACATCTTCCTGCCGTTCCAGATTAAGATAGATATACCCACCATACGTATTTTTGCAGAATTCCTTGATGATCCAGGTTTTTCCGACCTGCCTGGCGCCGGTAACCAATAACGGCTTCCTGTTTGCCATCGCATCCCAGTCTTTCAGTTTTTCGATGAATTTTCGATACATAAATCCTTTTCACCTTACAGTTCTTCGCCTTTTGCTGAGCTCATTATAGCACCCATCCTTTCATGCATCAACGCATTTCTTGATGTTTTTTCATCTTTTTCGCACTTTTTCCTTGAATATTTTCATCTTTTCCGCATTTTATTCTTGAGAAATCTCAGCTTTTTCTCACATCGTGTAGTTTTGCTCCGCGATATCTTTGAAACATCCCGCCCCGAAATCCGGGAACTTCACCCAGTAGTTATCCAGATTATTGTTTCCGTTATTCTTCCGGATATAGGTGTCAAAATCAAAGCGTTCCATCCCAATCGCTTTCAGATGCTCCCGATAGAACATGCAGCCTTCCTTCATTTAAATCTACGGCCTTGATCAGCTCTCTGTTTTTCACTTCAAAATCCAGCAACGGAGTATCCAGATAATATAGAATCCCCTTTAGATTATTGATCAATCGAACCTCTGCCATAATTCTTGCATCCTCTTACCAAATTATAAACAAAGAATAGGCTGTTACACCAATTTCCAGTATAACAGCCCCTTATATGTATCATTGTCAATTTGTTGTCAGCTGATAGCTTTTGTGTACTGATCCCAATATCTCAAAATATATTCACCATCCACCTCACCGCAACCATATCGCTCGATCTCGTGCACTTCATCCAGCAATTCCTGCCCGCGCCCGACGTTCTTGGGATCATCGATCGTCCTGCCGACAAGTTCTTTCACTTTCGCAAGATAAAAATCATAATAATCCTTTTTCGCCTTTCCCTCGGCAAAACGCGTCCTGCAATCTACCAGCCGCTTCACCTCTCCAGCAATGTTGGATAACTGT
>JAFXQR010000160.1 GCA_017526985.1 Lachnospiraceae bacterium | reverse complement strand
GCGGTGCAGCATCAGGTATTTTTCCTCCCGCTGCAGATAACAGAGTGTCGTATTCAAAAACATCTTTGCGTCTCCCTAAACTCAATCGATAATATTGTCGTCATTCACATCATCCTCTTCCACTATGATCTGCTGCTTTACCAGCCTTCTGCGCAACGGCAGTAGCACACCGACAAAAGCAAACAGCAGCCAGACCAGCGTGAACCATACAGACGGTGTCCTGGTCTGAAATTTCGTGATAATAACACCAATGACTACACTCAGAAATCCCCCCAGCCCGCAGATATTTTTTGCCAGCTCCGTTTCTTCCTCCAGAATATGCTCTACCTTGCGGATCGTGAAAAACCAGTATACCAGGATCGGCACTCCGCACAACACCATCATGGCAAGGGTATAGGATCCATACACTATAAGTATCACTACAAAATTAAGTCCGCCGCCGATCGCTTTCGCCAATGCCGTGATCCATGAAAAATCCGTACCGTCCACCCACAACGATCCCATGCCTCCGGTATCCACGATCCCCTTGGCTATATTCAGATTATGCAGTTCCCAGGTATAGGCGAGTACGCAATATACACACCAGGCAATGATCACTGCCAGGATCACCAACCGTATCTTTCCTGCCTTTTCCACCCGGTTCCATTTTTCCTTCATAAACACTCCCTCATATATAACGAACTATCCAGTCTATTATATGGTGTAATGTCCGATCTGTAAACCAAAGATTATCCATTGATTCTCTTCTGAAAAAAGCTGGCAAACAGAGTTTATCGCGAGTATAATGGGGGTATGAGACCGATCAACATCTATGCGCTGACCAGACTCTCCGATCCGGTGCGCTTATCCCGGCTGGAACGGCAGATGTCCGCGCGGAAAAATCATTTAAAGATCAAATCCTGGGAAACGGAAGGTTTGAAGCGTTTCTCTGAAAAACTCTGCGCCGTTTCCGAAGAGACCACGGAACTGGACTACTACTATTCTTTCGTGATGCCGAAACTCGGCAAAGAATTTGACCTGCTGCGTATCAACGAAGATTCCATCATCAATATTGAACTGAAGAGCGGAAATGTGACCGATGAAGCCATACGCTATCAGCTCCTGCAAAACCGCTATTATCTGTCCACCCTCAGCAAGACCATGTACTTCTATACCTATGTGAGTGGCACCGATCGGCTGGTGCGCCTTACCGGCAGTGGTCGTCTCGTGGATGCCGGCTGGGCGGAGCTGTGCGATCTGCTGCTGCGCCAGGGCGATTCTTACCACGGAGATATCGAAGATCTTTTCCAGGAAGAAAAATATCTGATCTCACCGCTTACCGATCCGGACCGTTTTCTCCGGCAGGAATATTTCCTGACTTTCCAGCAGCGGGATATCAAAAAACAGATTCTGAAGAATGTGAGTTCCCCCACGATCCAGGGGTTCACCGGATTTCCGGGTACCGGCAAGACCATCCTGCTCTACGATATCGCAATGCAGCTTTCCCGCCGGGACTGTGTGTGCGTTTTTCACCTGGGTTCCCACACCGCAGAGCTGGAGCAGTTGGACGAACGCCTGAAGCGGATCGATTTTTATTACTGCGATGACGAAACCATTCCGACCATCCATAAAAAATACAACGCCATCCTCGTCGATGAGGGCCACCGTCTAAGCCGTCGCATGCTGGAAGATATCCTGGCTCTGCGCGATCGTTGGCAGGCACCGGTCATCATTTCCTACGATCGTGAAGATCTGCTGGCGCTGTCCGAGAGAGCGGAATGTGGTGCCGATATTCTCGAAGTATTACCTGATTTTATCCACTACCGGCTGACCAACCATATCCGCCGCAGCAGTGAACTATCCGCATTCATCCGTTGCGTTATCCGTACCGGAGAAGCCGGCGCCAATAAAAACCGCAGCTATCCTTCCGTGTCACTTTCCTACGCCGCAGATCAAAGCGAAACTGCGCATCTTCTCCGCATCTATCAAAAAGAAGGCTATACCTACATCCGCAACTCCGCTACAGGTCTTGCTGATCCCGCGATCGATTCTGAAATGACGACGGAAATCTCCGATGCTGCCTGCAAAGAATTTGCTTCTGTCGTAATGCTTTTGGATGCAAGTTTCTTTTATGACGAATCCGGTTATCTTCGTCAAAAAAATATGGCCGCAGATCTGCCTGCAGCCATATCTTCCGATCGCATTTCACAATCTGCTGTCCGCAACCTGTTTCACGGTCTCAGCCGCGCCAAGGAGCGGATCGCCATTGTAGTATCCGAAAACCTTCCGGTCTTCGATACCTTACTTTCTTTTCTTCATTAATAAACTGTTCAGAACCTTTGAATAATTAGCCTCAATCCACTACATAATCCATGCACACGCGGGATGCAGTATGCGGTCTTACTTTGCCATCTGCTACCGCAACATGCGCCGGATGCATTGCATATGTCTTTAATGCCGCTTCATCCTCAAACAAAGAATCCAGCATCAGATCACAGTTGGAGCTTGCCAGCGGAGTCACATTGACTTTAATCTCCTTTAGTCCCGGGATCTGACCTTTCAAGCCTTCCAGTCCCTCTTTGATCCCTGCCTTGATCTCTGCTTTCTGCGCATCGGAATACTCTTCCTTCAATGTCCACAAAATCACATGCTTAACCATTTTGTCGCCTCCTTTTTATAAATACCGGCAGAATTCCTCTTCGTCATCCTGCCGGTCATGGATCACTTATACAGTTCGTCTCTCTTCAACTGATTGACCACCGCAATATCCTTGATGATCCCGTCGTTAACATAGATCTCATACTTTTTGAAAGACTCATATTTCAGTGTGAGATATCCCGATCCTTCGATCGTACCTTCTTCAAACTCATACCCCATCGGTTCCAGGATCTTCATCGCCTCATCCTGATCCATATGATACTCCACGCCTCCGGCAATCTTCACGGAAACATTTGCATCATGATCACGCAGCTGGAAATCTGTTACAAAGCTGTTCTCAACCGCGGTTGCATTATCATCATAGTTTCTGACATAGGTCCAGAACTCAAAGTTATTCTTCCGCAGTGTCACCTTGCCGGAGCCACGGCCTTCAATGCTCTCCTCCGATTTTCCATCAACTACTTCCCAGCCGTTATTTACAAATTCACTTACCGGACACGGCAGCTGATACAACGCGCCATCCACTTCAATGATAAAGTCTGCCGGATCATCAGACATTGCCGTCGGCGCCTGATACATTGCAGTCAGCTCCGGAACATCGGTACTTACAGCCCCCTGTACAAAATCTTCCGGCTCTGTAAAGTTATCCAAAGAGATCTTATCGATCTGTCCGGATTCCACTTCAAAACGAACCTCTACTTCGTTGCTGGTTCCCTCTTCGTAACGCATAAAATACAATGAAGATGTCTCATTCTCATAAGAAGGAGTTCCGTATGCAGCCATCACATCCTCTGTTGTAGAGGTATTCCAATTGATGCCACCCGGCAATTCCACTTCCGCATCTTTCGCATCGTTTCTTTCAATCGTGATGCCGTTGATCACACACTCACCGGCAGGTCTCTCGTTCACATCCCAGTTCATAACATCCGCATAGATCTGAGTGTCACCCTTGGTGAAATAGTACAGATCATAGGTACTCGGTCGCATACCGGTACCCAGATCCGACAGATTGGATTTTACCTCCCAGCCCTGCGCCAGCAGATCCTCTACATACAACGGAAGCTGAATGATCTCTCCGTTGATGCTGATCTGATAATCATAGATACTGTCACTCAGCTCTGTCGGTGCCACATATCCCTGATGCCCTGCCGGTGCCTCGGTCGGTTCCGGTGTCGGCTCCTCTGTCGGTGTCGGCTCCTCCGTCGGTTCTGCAGTCGGTTCCGGCTCCGCTTCCTTCGTCGGTTCCGGCTCTTCCGTCGGCTCCGCTTCTTTTTCCTGACGATCCTTTACACTTCCTCTTCCGTCATCGTCATCTGCGTCTTCCCCGCATCCCGTGAGGGCAAACACAGTGCACCCCATCGCCACACCGGCGATCATTCGTTTCAACAACAGGTTTCTCTTTTTCATATTCTTCCTCCCACTTACTATGATAGGGCGATTCCCTACCTTTTTGATACGACAGAACACACCAGTATTTATGGTTTTCCGCCGCGTAAGATGATACACCTATTTGGAAGGAATGTCAAAAAACATTATGCAATACGAATCATCCATCCAGCAATGCATTCATAGAAATGTCATACTGCGCAACATTCCAGTGCTCATTTCTTTTCAGACCAGATGATGTTACCATCGTGATATGCACTGCCTTCAGCGTTTTACTTTCTTCCCGGAATGCCTCCACTTTATGTATCAGATCCTTCTCGTAGGATGCCGTAATGGTATATTCTTTTTCCGAGTATTTCATTTCACAGAGATTGATAATATCATCCTTGCGATCGATCAATAAGTCTATCTGTACGCCCGGCGTTGACTTCTTGCTTCTCCACGCATATTCCGAACTGCTGACACCTTCTATACCCAACGCTTTCTTGATCATCTGAACATGATTTAAGCAGAATATTTCAAATGCATTGCCAATCCATGCATTATAGGCTGGTGTCTTTATATAATCCATCCAGGATGATATTTTATCTTTTTCCAAAAAATTCATCGCAAACAATGAAAAGGAATCCGTGATCTGATAGATTCCGCCTTTGCTTTTCGCCTGATAACTGCAGTATTTCCTGATAAACCCACTCTGTTCCAGTTCGCGAAGTATCCTGGTGAGCGTTTCTCCCCCCGGCAATTTCTTATCTGCCAGCAACTCTTCACGCAATATTCCCTGCTTATTCTCTGCCAGTTTTCTCATTACTGCAAAATGTTTGTCTGCATTTTTAAATAGAGAATGAAAAAGCATAGTGTATTCATAATGCAATGCACCGTTTTCTCTGAATATCAGCTGATCAACATTCTGAGCTATTGATAAGGCAGGATTGATCATATTGAGATAATAAGGTATCCCTCCAAACACCATATACGCATCCATCAGGTTCTTATTCGAAAGGACACTCCCGCTCGCCTTAAGCAGTTCAGCGCATTCCTTTATTGTAAATGGCATAAGATGCATTCGTCTTGTAACTCGGTTATACATCCCTCCGGTGTCCAGCAGAATATTATCTATGATCCACGACGCCGCAGATCCGCACACGATCATCAAAATATCTTTTTGTGCGGATGCCCAACCATTCCAAAACAAGTCAAACGCCATTCGGAAATCCGATTTTGCCGTGGCCATCCAAGGTAATTCGTCTAAAAATATTACCCTCTTCTGCCCCCAAATATCTCTCTTGACATCTTCTCGTTCCAAAAGAGCCCGAAGTCTCCGAAACGCTTCAAACCAGTCAGCCGGTATTTTCTTCTCCTCTGCCCCATATTGAAGCAGATTTTCATTAAATGCCTTTAACTGATCTCTTGTCTTTTCTCCGGGTACACCCGTGGCATAAAAAGAGAACATATTATTAAAGAATTCCTTGATCAGATAGGTTTTTCCGATTCGCCGTCTCCCATAAACCAACAGAAATTCCGGTCTATTCGACTCCAGACAGTCATACAGAAGTCTCTTTTCCTGCTCTCTTCCTATTATATTCATGTCCTACCTCCGAGATAAATCGTCAAATGTAGCGTTTTTGAATAGATTTGACGATTTATCTCGCGTTTTTCGCAGATATTTCGCCAAATCTTATTTATAGGATACATTATCATATTCTTTTTTACAAGTATATTTTTACTGATTTTTTGTCAGAATTCAGAGATAAATCGTCAAATGTAGTGTTTCAAAGCGGATTTGGCGATTTATCTCGCATTTTTTTGAGATAAATCGCCAAATCTTATTTGCCATTCAAATATTTATCCTATATAAGAATCATCATAGCGTTACATACGATTCTATTCTTCTAATGCATGTTACTCCATCAAGAGTAACTGAATCATTGACTGATTATTCTTCTAAAAACACTTCGAGCAACGATCATATCCTTGGCTAATTGCTGAGTTCTCCGTAGTCCTTGTCGCCTTATTAGGATTCATTCTTCCACAGTTTGGAATACTATGATAACAATGGCCCGTTGCCGGCAAGTATACCGTTCTGTTTCCGGAGCTCGTCCCCTGTGAAACAGGTGCCGAAACTGTCGGCGTTGAGGCTCTGCTTTGTTGAGCCGAAACTGCCGGCGTTGAGGGGCTGCTTTGTTGAGCCGGTACATATGAAGACGGATTTGTTGTTACATTGCTGTTCTTCTGCGATGCCGATACTGCTCCGGCACTTTGATTCACCGTTGTTGCATTCGGCTTTCTTCCCTCCGCTTTTCCGGAGGTTGTATAATGCTGCGCCAAAACCAATGCATCCGTTCCAATAACCGCTGCCACATCCGGGTATGCTGCCGCATAATATGTCGCGTCAAAAATCGTTCCATCCGGCAAGGTCACATATGCGCCGGTTGTCGCACCAGTGCCTGCCCCTGCCTGTACATTATCCGCATACGGTTTCCTGCCCTCCAATCTGCCACTGGTCAGATAATGCTGATACAGAACATTCTCATCTGTCCCAAGTACTGCTACAACATCCGGATTATTTTGCGCATAGTATTCCGCATCAAATATCCCTCCATCCGGCATGGTTTTTGGTGCAGCCGCTGCATCGATCTTTATCCCCAGAAATAATAGAAAAACACTCAATCCGACGATGGTTTTGATCATTTTTCCAATCTTGTTTGTCATATAAATTTCACCTCCATCAATTGTTCTTCTTACTCGATTACTTTTTTATCATATCATTTTGTCGTACAACATGTCAATTATGCACATTGTTGTATATTCAATTCAATATCCATACATCATTTAGGATATACATCTTCCATTGCTTTTGTTATAATTAATTTAGTAACTATCTCTGCATATCCCATAAATCACGCGTGCAGGAGGTTTATTATGCGAAAAATATCAACCATCTTAGGTTTATTTCTCATCATAACGCTGCTCTCCGGTAACAGCCCTATCGGCGACATTCTGTCTTCTCACCATAATATCGCCTTGGGTGCTGAAAACTTTATTGATACGCTCCCGGAATATAACGGCACCGCTTCAATCCCGGTGAACAATAATTGTCCCTATTTTACCGACTTGGAAAGAGCTCTATGGACAGCAGGTACGGAAGTATACTCTGAGTTGGACACCTTAAATCGATGCGGTCCAGCTTACGCGTGCATCGGCTTAGAAACCATGCCCCGCGAAAATGAAACCCGCGGTACCATCGGCATGATAAAACCCTCCGGCTGGCATACCGTGAAATATCCGGAGTTGATCGATGATCTGTATCTATATAATCGTTGTCATCTGATCGGTTGGCAATTGGGTAATGAAAACGCAAATGAAAAAAATCTGATCACAGGAACCAGATATCTAAATGTAACGGGAATGCTCCCTTATGAAAATATGGTGGCAGATTATGTCAGACGCACCGGAAACCATGTCCTTTATAGGGTGACTCCTGTTTTTTGCGGCAACGATTTGGTCGCCAGAGGTGTATTAATAGAGGCTGAATCCGTTGAAACCACCGATATTTCGTTTTGTGTCTGGTGCTACAATGTACAACCCGGCATCGAGATCGATTATGCTACCGGCAATAGCGTCGCATCAAACAGCATTCCGGCTGCTACACCCACACCTACACAAGCTCCTTCTTCTAATCCAACGCCAAGCGTCTCACCATCTGTTTCTGAGAAAGTAGGATGTGAATACATCCTGAACACAAATACAAAACGGATTCATCTTCCGTCCTGTTCTTCTGTAAACGAAATGAAACCTTCTAACCGCAGAGAATTTAACGGTGATCCTTCTTCTCTGCTGGACCAGGGATACAAACCCTGCGGCCGTTGTCACCCGTTTTGATCATCTGAATCCGTTTTTGCTTTAGAATCCTTTTCTTCATTCAGCGCATCCATATATCCGGCAGTAATGATACCGGCGGGAAGCGCAACTATGGCAATGCCGAAAATGGATGAAATCATTGTAATGATGCGTCCGGCCGTCGTCACCGGATAGATATCGCCATATCCCACCGTGGTCAGCGAAACGGTTGCCCAGTAGATCGCATCAAAAAATGTTCCAAAAGAATCTCCCTCCACATTGAAAACAATCAGTGCAGATACGACTATATAACCCAGTGCAAGTGTACATACTGCCATTAATGCATCTTTTGATTTTCTGATCACCTGTACGATAATTATGATACTCTTAGAGTATCGAAACGCCTTGAACACACGGAATGTTCGAAAGATACGAAATAATCGAAACAGACGAAATCCATTATTCAGGATAGTAATACCCGGCAGTATTGAGATCAGATCGATCAACGCCCAGGGCGTAAGCGGATACTTTAGAAACGATACCACACTCTTCCTGCCCAGTTTATAATCCGCAGTCCCCCACCGAAATAGGTAATCAATAATAAAGATGACGGTTGATACCGCATCCATATACTGGAATACTATATTCGTACTTTTAAATGCCAACGGAATAACGCTGATGACGATCGTGCACAACATCAGCACATCATATACCGTACTGACCACATCGCCTTCTTTGGCAACCTCTATGATCTCATATAGTCGTTTTCTCATTTTCTGCAAACTATCCGATGTATCTCATTTCCCGATTATACCTACAATCCACGTACAATACTCAAATAATCCTGCCTCTGATCCACCACTGCATATATGGTTATAAGTTTCTTATCATCGTCAACTTTATAAAACACAAGATCTTTTTTCAATATCAAAACAAGATAACCTTGCCTGCGTAACAGAGAATACCTGGGTTTCTCTCCCATATATGGATCGTCTGACAATAATGAAATAGCATTCTCCATTTCATCCAATCTTGCCAAGGCTGTTTCATTACCAAAATTCCTGGCAATATATAAAATCAGCTTATGGATCAATTCATCTGCCATTTCCGTTCTGATGATATCATACTTCAATTCTCTCCTCCCCCGAGCATTGCTCTGAGATCATCAAACGTCTCCTGCATTGGAGCTACTCGCCCCGCCTTGACGTCTTCTTCCGCACTGACCAGAATTTCCAATAGTTCAAGCCTCGATTTCATTCTGCTATATTCTTCATAGGAAAGAGACACGGTATCTCCCCTTCCGTTTACAGTAATAATAACCGCCATATTAGATTCGCGGCATTGTTTTGATATTTCATTATAATGATTTCTAAGATCCGCAGACGGTCTTATTGTTTCCTGCATAGTCATCATAACACGGCCTCCTTTATAGACATATTATATCATAAAAATACTACTTGTAAACAATCTAATTCTATATAAAAAAGCGCCTCTCAGTCCGGCGCTTTTTGTACTCCATCAAAATCAGTCTTCCTCGATATGTTCCCTGCCTTCAGCGATGATGGAACGCACATGATCGTCTGCCAGGGAATAGAAGATATGCTTGCCTTCACGGCGGCCTTTGATCAGGCGGCTCTGTTTCAAAATGCGCAGCTGATGCGAGATCGCTGATTGCGTCATATTCAAAGCGGCCGCGATATCAAACACGCATACCTCTGCTTCGAAGAGCACAAAGAGGATGCGAATACGTGTGGAATCACCAAAGATCTTAAAGAGTTCTGCCAGATCGTAAAGCTCGGTTTCTTCCGGCATGGTCTCCGCCACTTTTTTCAGCAGGTCTTTGTGTACCTCCGGTGTTTCGCAACAATCGGTGTTATGTTCATGTTTACTCATAATCATTTCCCCTTATAACCGTTTGACAAACAGTGCCCGAATCGCATTGAGTACTGCGAGCACCATCACGCCTACATCCGCAAAGATAGCCATCCACATATTGGCAAACCCGAACGCGCCAAGGATCAGGCACAATACTTTGATCCCGATGGCAAAATAGATGTTCTCATAAACGATGCGCATACATTTGCGGGAGATGCGGACTGCCTGTGCGATCTTGATGGGATCATCATCCATCAGCACCACATCCGCCGCTTCGATCGCAGCATCCGATCCGAGCGCCCCCATAGCGATACCGATGTCCGCGCGGGAAAGTACCGGCGCATCATTGATACCGTCACCGACAAATGCCAGCACATCTTTTTCATTCTTATTATTTTTTTCATCCAGCAGTTTTTCTACTGCGCTCACTTTATCTGCCGGAAGAAGCTCAGAATGCACCTCATCTACACCCAGTTCTTCCGCCACTGCATCTGCCACATTGGCAGCATCACCGGTCAGGATCACCGTTTTGGATACTCCCGCTGCCCGCATAGCCGCTACCGCCGCTTTTGCTGTAGGCTTCAATACATCCGAGATCACGATGTGTCCGGAGTATACTCCATCGATTGCTACATGTACGATGGTTCCCACATGATGACAGTCGTGATAAGATATTCCCAGACGGTCCATCAGTTTACGGTTACCGATGGCGATCTCTTTATCATCCACCTTTGCCACGATACCGTTGCCGCCGATTTCTTCCACACTGCCCACACGCTCCCGGCTGATCTGCCGTTTGGAAGCATCATCCTTCTCCGCAGGATTCGGCACCGGATGCGCTTCGCCCGTTTTCTCATCCATCTTCCATAGCATACCACTCAGATAGGCCTTTTGTATACTCTTTCCAATGGGATGGGTGGAATAGCATTCCGCATGTGCCGCATACTCCAGCAGTTTTTCATTCTCGATGCTGCTGTGATGGATGCCCCCCACTTCAAAGACACCCTTCGTCATGGTTCCCGTCTTGTCCATCGCAACCACCTTTGTCTTGGCCAGCTGTTCCAGATAATTAGAACCTTTTACCAGGATACCTGCATGTCCGGCGCCACCGATCCCCGCAAAGAAGGTCAACGGGATGCTGATCACCAGAGCGCAGGGACAACTGATCACCAGAAAGGTTAGTGCACGATACACCCAGCTTCCCCACATGGGTGCCTTTCCAAGCAGCAGCATTACAATGGGCGGAAGCAGTGCCAGTGCCAGCGCACCGATACATACCGCCGGTGTATAATACTTTGCGAATTTGGAGATGAAGTTTTCGGACTGTGACTTTCTGGAAGAGGAATTCTCCACCAGATCCAGGATCTTAGATACTGTGGATTCCCCAAACTCTTTTGTGGTCCGCACACGGATCAGACTGGTCATATTGATGCAGCCGCTGATCACTTCATCACCTTCCTGCACTTCCCTTGGCAGGCTTTCCCCGGTCAATGCACTGGTATTTAAAGTAGAACGCCCTTCCGTGATCACGCCATCGATGGGGATCTTTTCTCCCGGTTTCACTACGATCACCGTTCCGACTTCCACTTCATCCGGATCCACCTGTTCCAAATCGCCATCCTGCTCCACATTGGCATAGTCCGGGCGGATATCCATCAGCGCACTGATATTTTTACGACTTTTCCCTACTGCATAACTCTGGAACAGCTCGCCGATCTGGTAGAAGAGCATAACCGCGATCGCTTCGGTATAATCTCCGTTCTGCTCCACCAGTGCAATGGCGATAGCACCTACCGTAGCCACAGCCATCAGAAAGTTTTCGTCAAAGACCTGACGGTTTAAGATTCCCTTTCCGGCTTTTTTCAATATATCATAGCCGATCACCAGATACGGGATCATATACAGTAAAAACCAGAACGGCTCATGAAGCACCCATCTGCCGCTTGCCTCTTCTTCCGGTCCCAGGAATTTATATGCGATATGCAACAGGATCATCAACACTGCCGCGATGATGATCCTTACCAACATTTTTTTCTGCTTCTTATTCATTATTTATTCTTCCATAATAATACTTTTACCTGTTGAGTGGCTTACAGATAGATCTCGCAGTCATCCTCTACCTTCTTGCAGTTTTTCAGCACTTCCTGCATCACCGCCTTCGGATCTGCGCCTTCTTCAAATTCCACATTCATCTTCAGCGCCATAAAATTAACCACGGCATCTTTCACCCCGGCTGTCTTCTTGGTAGCTTCTTCCATCTTGTTTGCGCAGTTTGCACAGTCTACTTCAATCTTATAACTCTTTTTCATTTTCTCTGTCTCCTCGTTCTTTTTATCATATGAGCACTTGTTCATATGTTTGATTATATTATACACCCGAGACAGTCTTTGTCAAGCCGTCTTATCTGATTTTTTACCGGATTTTTTCCCCGGCAGGGGATTCTTCCTTCTCCCTGCCGGGGAACATTCTGCTTATTGTACAATAATGTGCGGCTGGCTTGTACCGGTCTCCGTAAAAATCTTCACCGTCACAAAATCGTACTTCTTCAATTCTTCGTATACATTTTCCGCCTGTGCAGATAACTTTCCGCTTGTCGGACGGCCTTGCAGCACGATCGCATATTCTCCATACGATCGATCCGCCACCGGGATCTCCTCAGCAGATTTCAGTTCCAGAGACACCTTCTCATCCACTACATCTGAGAGTTTTTCCATGATCTGCGTCAACTGTTCCTCCGTCGTTCCCGCCTCTACCCGGAGAAATACATAAACATCATCCCCCACCGTCAGATACGGATTTTCGACAGTAACTGTATACGAGCCTCCGCTTCGTGATCCCCTTGAGTCCGAACCTGCAACCCATACGGATACCTTGTTGTTGCCAACGATCTGAAACTGGATATCAGTGCTATTGGTTGACTTTAACTCACCTGTTGCCAAATTGCCTCCCAATATCTCTCCGGCTGCACTGCCGATCACCCCGGTAGCCCCGTTTTGCGCTGCGCTGCCCAGTGCCGATTCCGAATGATCTGCATTCTCCGTGACTACTTCCGGATCCATCGTGGAAGTCAGCACTGCCGTATGCACGGAATCTGCCCCCTGCGTATCTGCAGCCGGCGCATTTCCCTCCGCCCGACGCATCATCTGCATCACCGGGATTGCGATCAGCACACACAACACGGCAGCCGCCATCATGCCCAGATAGCGCCAAGGGAACTTGCGCTTCTTCGGTTCTGTCTTGTCTCCGTTCTCTGCCTCACTGACACCGGTGCTCTTCTCTGTTTTTTCTTCTTTTTTCGGAAATACTACTATATTATCTGTATTTACTTCTCTATTTATATTGTTATCTGCATTCGCCTTTGCGGCCTCCTGCTCATCCAGTTTCGCTACGATCCGGTCCCACAGATCCGGCACTTCGGCACGGATCATTTCTTTGTATTCTTTTTCAAAAGACTTACTCATATCCGTACCTCCTTAATTTTTTGATCGCCGCCTGATACCTCCAGGTGACCGTCCCCATAGGGATTTGCAGTATTTCCGATATTTCCTTAAATGTCATATCCGAAAGAACCTTCATATCAATGATCTCTCGTTCTTCCGGTTTCAACCTGTTCAAAACTTCCCGTATGGAAAGCTGCTCCACCACTTCATCTTCCACACCGGCACCGGGCGTTTCCTGTTCCGAAAGCTCCTCGATCCCGGTCCCTCCGCTGTCGTCTTCCTCATCGCCACTGCTGCCCATCAACACTTCCCGGTTGCTTTTCCGCAGCTCGTCGATGGCCATATGCCTGGCGATGGTCGCCAGCCAGCCTTTATGTCCGCTGCCCTTTTGAAACTGCGCCGCCGAGTTCCAGATCTTGATGAACACATCATTGGTCACTTCTTCCGCAGTCTCTTTTTGCTGCACCACGCCAAAAACAATGGTATATATATATGGCAGATATTCTTCGTAGATCTCCTTCAGCGCATTGCGGTCCCCCTCAGATAGAGAGCGCATGCACTCCGCAAATCTTTCCTCTGTCACGGTTTTCCCTTTCCGCAGCAGGCCTCGTCCTTTTCCGTCCTTCTATAACAGATACGGTTTCCTGCCCCCGTTTTTATGGCTTTTACGCCCTTCCGACAAATATCTTTTGATTTTTGCCACCAAATAGTTTACACTAAATCACAGTAAATGAAAAGAAGAAGATAGGTGTATGACATGGCTCAAACAGAAATCGAACGCAAGTTTTTAGTCAAAAGAATCCCGGAGCATCTGGAACAATACCCCTTTCATACACTGGAGCAGGGCTATTTAAATACCGATCCGGTGGTAAGGGTTCGCCGGGAGGATGATAGCTATTATCTGACCTATAAGGGAAGGGGCTTTCTCGTTCGGGAAGAATACAATCTCCCTCTCAACGCGGATGCCTATGCCCACCTGGTAGAAAAAGCCGATGGCAATATCATCCGCAAAAAGCGTTACTTGATCCCGGTCGAAGGATCGCAACTCACGATCGAGCTGGATGTGTTTGATACGCCTTTCGCTCCCCTGATCCTTGCCGAAGTAGAGTTTGAAAGCATCGAACAGGCACAAGCCTTTGTTCCTCCGGAATGGTTTGGCGAAGATGTGACGGAAAACCGTGAATATAGCAACAGCAACCTTTCCAAAAAGAATTTTGCCTAAAAATCTGCACAAAAAAACTGCACCGCTACGATGCAGTTTTTTCTTTATACAATTACCGGAATGCAGACATCAGTCAAATTCCCTGTGTGTAAGCTTTTGTTGAGTAATAAAATCATACTCTTTCAACTGCCGTGAAATAAATACGACCTGATCGATGATCTGTTCCTCCGACACAAAGCCATTGATAAGGATGATGTGATCCACCCTAATATTCTCCGGATCAGCATACTCAGCATATTCCGCATCTTCCCGATTCAGCAGTGTGATCGTAAACTCCGGATCAATGCTTTTCTTCAGATCTTTCGCCAATTGCGCCAGCTGCTCCTCTGTAGTACCCTCACTGACCGTGATCCATATGACCATATCTGCATCTCCGGTCACCGTCGGATCTTTCATTGCACCTTCCTGCTCTGTCGCTGCAGGTTCCCTTACTGCGCCCGCAGTCTCTGCTGCTCCTCCGGATGCTGCTGCCGCCTCTTCCTGTGCCATATCCGAGGCATAATCGGATTCGGATTGGCTGCCCGGTGTCTCATCCATCTGTGCACTATCGGCCACATAGTTAATGTCTGCATCTTGTGCGGCCCCTTCTACATCCGCCTTTTCCCCATTATATGTATCATAAGCTTCTGCTTCTTGAACATCCGCAGTCGCACAAACAGTCTCTGTTACAGCATTTGGCGCACTGTCTCCGCCGCCCATTGCCACGCTATTGGATTGCGCAGCCGGCTGCGGCCCCATCGTCGATCCCATCTCCCGCATATTGTTCATCAGCGGGATCACCACAGCGATACACAATACCGCTGCTACTGCTACGCCGAAATACTGCCACGGAATCTTCCGCTTCTTTTTCATCGGCACCACATTATGATCGACAGGATCATGGATCGCAGCCGTATACGGATTTTCCGTAACTACCTTTATTGCTTCTTTATTGTATGTCTGGCTTGCCTGAGCCGTTACATTTATAGGATCGTTCTGTGCACCTGTCACAGAGTTCGGAAATTCTACCACATTTGTATTCTTCTTTGCCGCATCCTGTTCATCCAGTTTTGCTTCGATCTTGCCCCACAGATCCGGCACATTGGTACGGATCTTTTCCGTATATTCAAATTCTAATGATTTATTCATATCCGTACCTCCTTAATTTTTTGATTGCCGCCTGATATCGCCAGGTGACTGTCCCCATTGGGATCTGTAATATTTCCGAAATTTCTTTAAATGTCATCTCCGAAAGAACCTTCATATCCACAATCTCTCGTTCCTCCGGTTTCAATCGATCCAACGCTTCCATAATGGAAAGCTGCTCTACGACTTCATCTTCCACTCCTTCTGACGGGGTCTCCTGTTCGGAGAAATCCTCGATCCCTCCGCTGTCATTCTCCTCATCTCCTCCGCTGCCTCCCATCAGCACTTCCCGCTTATGTTTTCGCAGCTCATCGATCGCCATATTCCGCGCTATGGTTGCCAGCCAGCCCTTATGCCCGCTGCCGGGCTGAAACTTTGCTGCCGAGTTCCAGATCCGGATAAACACATCACTGGTCACATCCTCGGCCGTTTCCCGCTGCTGTACCACGCCCAAAACAATGGTGTACAGATATGGCAGATACTCTTCGTAGATCTCCTTCAGTGCATCCCGGTCACCATCCGCGATGGCCCGCATGCACTCCGCAAATCTTTCCTCTGTCACGGCTTTTTTCCTTTCCGCAGCCGCCTGTTGTTTCCCTTTCTTACAAGAGATACGGATCACCGGCTGCTTTTTATGGTTTTCTATGAATTTTTTTCAAAATATATATCTTTAATAGTTTACACTATATCCGAAGGATTGAAAAGCACAAAAAAACCGCACCACCTGATGCAGTTTTTTTAACATTTTAATATACTTCATCCGGTACATCGGCAATACTTAGATCTTCGGATTACCTCTGCCGTACAGTTCTGTCAATTCCCGGATCTGATCTGCCAGTTTTCCGGTACATACATCGTTTTGCATCCGCCAGTTCCAGTTGTTGCCCAGCGTCGACGGCACATTGATCCGGGCCTCATTTCCCAGCTCCAGATAGTCCTGCATCTGGATGATCACGGTATCCGCCACACTTCCCATCGCCAGCCGAACCAGATCCCAGGCGATGTGCTTCGCGTTCTTGATATTCAGATACTTCTTTGTGTATGCCTGATCCTTACGGTTCAGCCGGCCAAACCACCCCACCGTTGTGTCATTGTCATGCGTTCCGGTATAGACCACACAGTTTCTCTCAAAATTGTGCGGAAGATGATCATTATCTTCATTACTGTCAAAGGCAAATTCCAGAACCTTCATTCCCGGATAGCCGGTCTTCTTCACCAGCTTCTGTACCCCCGGGGTGATCAGTCCCAGATCCTCCGCGATGATCTTTCTCTCTCCCAGCTTTTTCTTCATCGCGGCAAACAGATCATATCCGGGCCCCTTTACCCAATGCCCGAATTCCGCGGTCTTATCTCCATAAGGCACATTGTAGTACTCATCAAAACCACGGAAATGATCGATACGCACCACATCATACAGTTCAAAGCATGCTTCCATACGCCGGATCCACCATGCATATCCAGTTTTCTTATGGTACTCCCAATCATACAACGGATTGCCCCAGAGCTGTCCGGTCGCCGCAAAATAATCCGGCGGACATCCAGCGACTCCGGTAGGATAGCCCTTAGCATCCAATTGGAACAGTTTTGGATCCGCCCATGTATCCGCGCTGTCAAATGCCACATAGATCGGAATATCCCCGATGATCTGCACACCCTTTTCATTGGCATACTGTTTCAATGCTTTCCACTGTGTATAGAAGAGATACTGCACAAACTTCACACAGCCCATCAGCTCCACATGTTTCTCCTCCTGCGCGAACGCCTTCAGTGCTGCCTTCTTATGAAGCCGCAGGGCTTCGTCCCATTCTATGAAACTCTTTCCCTTATTGGCATCTTTGATCGCGTAAAAAAACGCGTAATCTTCCAGCCAAAAAGCATTCTTCTTTACAAAAGCACAGTAGTCTTTATCTGCCGCGATCCCACTCCGATGATATGCCTTCATAAACATCTTCATACGATTCTTATACAGCTTTTCGTAATCGATCTTCTGCGGATCCTCTCCCCAGTTCACCTTTCCCACTTCCTTTTGGGTGAGCCATCCTTTTTCGATCAATGCATGAAGATCTACAAAATACGGATTACCCGCAAATGTAGAAAAGGACTGATAAGGGGAATCTCCATAGCTGGTCGGTCCCATCGGCAATACCTGCCAATAGGTCTGTTTTGCCTCTGCCAGAAAATCCACGAATGTATATGCTTCTTTGGAAAAACAGCCGATCCCGTAATCGGATGGCAGACAAAAGACCGGTAATAATACACCACTTGCTCTCATAAAAAACTTCTCTCCCATACCGCAGCTTTCGCGGCGTGCTAACTTTCTTGATAATTTGTTACATTATATCTTGATAACTCAAAAAGCGCAAGCAAAAGGCCTGCGCTTTTCCTTCCTAATAACCGTTCTGTTTTGATCCGTTTATTTATTTCAGTTTCCAGATGTCTCTGTTGTAATCCGCAATGGTGCGATCCGAAGAGAAGTATCCTGCCATCGCGATGTTCACCAGCATCATCTGCCGCCATTTCTTACGGTTTTCAAATGCCTTGAATGCCTGATCCTTTACCTTAATATAATCACGAAGATCCAGCAGTCCCATAAACCAGTCCTTACCGACAATCTCGTTATACAGTCTCTGAAGACTTGTCTTATCCCCGATCTTAAGTACCTTCGGATCAATGATGAAATCGACTGCTTCTTTGATCACTGCATCATTTGCATAAAGCTGATCCGCATGATAGTTTGCATTGTAGTTTTCACGCAGCTTCAGTACCTCATCCGATTTCTTACCAAAGATGAAGATATTGTCATCCCCTACCAGATCGTGGATCTCTACATTGGCTCCATCATCGGTTCCCAGTGTTACCGCACCGTTTAACATAAACTTCATATTACCGGTACCGGATGCCTCCTGGCTTGCCAGAGAGATCTGCTCGGAAATGTCGCAAGCCGGGATCAATTTCTCTGCGTAGGATACATTATAATTTTCTACAAATACGATCTTCATATACTTGCTGACTTCCGGATCATTATTCACAATCTTCTGCAATACAAGCAACAGATGAATGATATCCTGTGCGATCACATAAGCCGGAGCAGCCTTTGCGCCAAAGATAAAACTGATCGGTCTGCCCGGTTTCTTTCCTTTCTTGATCTCCAGATACTTATGAATGATGTAGAGTGCATTCATCTGCTGGCGCTTGTACTCATGCATACGCTTGATCTGGATATCAAAGATACTGTCCGGATCCAGTTCCACACCTTCTGCTTTCTTAATATATGCGCACAGTTCCAGCTTCTTCTGTTTCTTGATCGCTTCGATCTGCTTGAGCACCTTTGCATCATCTTTATACGCAAGCAGTTTCTGCAGTTCATTCGCGTCCTCTTTGAAACCGTCACCGATCAGAGATGTGATCGTATCGGACAGTTCATGGTTGCAGGAAAGCAGCCATCTGCGGAAGGTGATCCCGTTGGTCTTGTTATTAAACTTCTTCGGATAGATCTTATAAAAATCATTCAGCTCCGTATTCTTTAAGATCTCTGTATGCAGCGCCGCCACACCATTTACCGAAAAACCATAATGGATATCAATGTGTGCCATATGTACACGCTTCGCATCATCAATGATCCATACCTTCGGATTCTTGTACTTTGCCATCACACGCTTGTTCAGTTCTTCAATGATTGGAATCAGCTGCGGTACTGCTTTTTTCAAAAACTTCATTGGCCATTTTTCCAAAGCTTCCGCAAGGATCGTATGATTGGTATATGCACAGGTCTTGCTCACTACCTTGATGGCCTCATCCATGGAGAAGCCTTCCTGCTCTGTCAGGATACGGATCAATTCCGGAATCACCATAGTAGGATGCGTATCATTGATCTGGATCACGGCATGCTTATACAACTGATGCAGATCGTATCCATTCTCCTTCATTTCTTTTAAGATCAGCTGCGCACCACTGCTGACCATAAAATACTGCTGGTAGATACGCAGGATCCTTCCCGCATCATCCGAATCATCCGGATACAAAAACAGAGTCAGATTCTTTTTGATCTTATTCTTATCAAAATCAATCCCTTTCTGAACCAGACTTTCATCAATGCTTTCCAGATCAAACAGATGCAGCTTGTTAATCCCTTTGTGATAGCCGACCACATCGATATCATACAATCTGGAGGTGACTGCCGTCTTTCCGAAATATACTTTAAATGTTGTATCCGTTTTGTTCAGCCAGCTCTTGTCTTCGATCCAGGCATCCTTTTCCGCCGTCTGTTTATTTTTCTTAAAGACCTGTTTGAACAGACCATAATGATAATTCAGACCGATACCATCGCCCGGAAGATTCAGTGTGGCAATGGAATCAATAAAACATGCAGCCAGTCTTCCCAAACCGCCGTTTCCTAACGACGGTTCCGGTTCTGCCTCTTCAATCTTAGCCAGATCTTTTCCTTCTGCTGCCAGCGCTTCTTTCAGTTCATCGTAGATTCCCAGATTGATCAGATTGTTGGAGAGGAGTTTTCCGATCAAAAATTCCGCAGAGATATAATAGACCTTTTTCTTTCCCTTGATCTGCGGACGATTCGCCAATTGCTTTTTGGTAAATAAAAGAAGTGCACGATACAGTTCACGATCGTTGCACTTCTTCAAAGATTTACGAAATAACTCTGCGCAAACTTCTTCCAGTTCGCTCAGATCAATTCTTACTTGCTCGTCTTTTTTTTTGCAGGAGCTTTGGTAGCAGTCTTCTTTGCTGCAGTTGCCTTAGTTGCAGTTGTCTTCTTTGCTGCAGTTGCTTTGGTAGCGGTCTTCTTTGCTGCAGTTGCCTTGGTTGCAGTTGTCTTCTTTGCTGCTGCCTTTGTGGTCTTTGCTGCTGCTGCCTTGGTTGCAGTTGTCTTCTTTGCTGCAGTTGCTTTGGTTGCAGTCTTCTTTGCTGCAGTTGCCTTGGTTGTAGTTGTCTTCTTTGCTGCTGCCTTTGTGGTCTTTGCTGCTGCTGCCTTGGTTGCAGTTGTCTTCTTTGCTGCAGTTGCCTTGGTTGCAGTTGTCTTCTTTGCTGCTGCCTTTGTAGTCTTTGCTGCAGCTGCCTTAGCAGTCTTCGTGGTCTTTGCTGCAGTTGCCTTCGTAGCCTTTGCTGCAGTCTTCTTTGCAGGTGCCTTATCTGCTGCTGCTTTCGTGGTCTTCTTTGCAGTAGTCTTCTTCTCTGCGGCTGCCTTGGTTGCAGTCTTCTTTACGGTTGCTTTGGTTGCAGTCTTCTTTTCGGTTGCCGTCGATTCAGCAGCTTTTTTTGCCATTTCTTTTCTCCTCCATTTGGAAAATAATACGATAAACTATAATGATATATATTAAGGTAATTCCTTAAATTGCCTTTATATTAACCGAATAAATCTGCTATGTCAACACAAAATGTTGATTTTCTGCGGTTTTCTCGCTTTATTTTTTCGAAGACTAAAAAAATCGGACACAACATCTTGTTGCATCCGTTTTTTGATTTTCTTAAATTTTATATTCTCTCTTCGTTTTCTTTTGCCGTTTTAAATTCGAAATCATTTGTGTTTATTTGTATTCCGTCACTTTATAACTACTCAAATTGGTACGCGCGATCAGCTTTCCGTTTTCATCTGTGATGTTTACTTCACTGAATGTGATCTTGCGTCCTTCTTTCAGGATCCTTGCTTCCGCATACAATACACCGCCCTGCACAGAAGAGATATAATCGATATTTCCCGTAAGCGCACAATACAACTTTTCATCAAACTCCTGATTGAGCGCTACCGCCGATGCAAAATCCGCCAGTGTAAAATATACACCACCCATCACATAACCGGCACCATTGATATGTCGTTCATCGATCACCAGTCGAACTTTGCTGTATCCTTCCGATGCTTCCAGTATCTCTGCACCGGTTGTTGCCATCGCATATTGATCATGCGAAAAATATTCTTTGATCTCTTCCAATGTTTTCAAAATACAAATACCTTTCGTAACACTTCATCTCTTTCTTCCGTCCGAATTGTTACATCCTTTCTTTCGATTCTTCATATGAAACGGACGGCTTTTTATGACCGTCCGCTATAACAATGATGTATCTATATTATTTTAGCCTTCATTCTCCTGTGCTACCAGTCTCTCTACACTATAACGCTTGCGCAGCAAAGGTTTTTCGATCTTACCGGTCGGGTTACGCGGTACATCTGCAAAGATGATCTTACGCGGACGCTTGTATCTCGGCAATCCCTGACAGAATTCTTCGATCTCCTCTTCCGTACAGGTCATTCCTTCCTTGATCTGAATAACTGCACCTGCGATCTCACCCAGTCGCTTATCCGGCAGACCGATCACAGCCACATCGCTAATCTTGTCAAATGCCCGCAGGTAATCTTCAATCTGCACCGGATATAAGTTTTCACCACCGGACACGATCACATCTTTCTTACGGTCTACCAGGAAGATAAATCCGTCTTCGTCCTGCATCGCCACATCACCGGTAAGTAACCATCCGTCGTGCAACACTTCTGCCGTTGCTTCCGGATTGCGATAGTAACAGGTCATCACACCGTTACCTTTTACGCACAATTCTCCGGCATCGCCCTGCTTCACCGGATCACCATTCTCATCGATGATCTTGCATTCCCATCCATAGCCCGGTATACCGATGGCTCCGACTTTATTGATATTTTCCACACCGAGATGTACGCAGCCCGGTCCGATGGATTCACTCAGACCATAATTGGTATCGTACTGATGATCCGGGAAATATGCCTTCCAACGCTTGATCAGTGAAGGCGGTACCGGCTGTGCACCAATATGCATCAGTCTCCACTGGGACAGTTCATAATCTTCCATTTTAAGAGTGCCTGCATCCAGTGCATCCAGGATATCCTGCGCCCAGGGCACTAAAAGCCATACAATGGTACAATGCTCACGGGATACCGCATCAAAGATGTACTGCGGTTTCGTTCCTTTTAACAATACCGCCTTGGAACCTGCCACCAGACTGCCCATCCAGTGCATCTTCGCACCGGTATGGTACAGCGGGGGAATACATAAGAAGCAGTCCTTTCTGCCCTGTCCGTGATGATGCTGCTCTACAGTCGCGGCTGTCATCAGGCTCAAATGTTTATGCAGGATAGCTTTCGGAAAACCTGTTGTACCGGAAGAGAAATAGATTGCTGCATCGTCTTCATCTTTGATCTCGATATCCGGCTTCGCGCTGGAGCAATCCGCTACCAGTTCACGATAGCTCTCCGCAAAGGTCGGGCATGTCTCACCCACAAAGATCAGTAAACGATTCTTGGAAAGCTTCTCTACGATAGATTCGATACGTCCGATAAACTCCGGTCCGAAGAGAAGCACATCCACTTCGGCCAGATCTGCGCAATACTGGATCTCATCCGCAGAATAACGGAAGTTGAACGGCACTGCCAATGCACCGGTCTTTAAGATACCCATATAGATCGGCAGCCATTCCAGACAGTTCATCATCAGGATCGCTACTTTATCACCACGCTTTACGCCACGGCTGAGCAGCATATTTGCCATACGGTTTGCTTTTTCATCAAATACACGCCACGTGATCTCTCTGCGATAAGGTTCATCCTCGGTCTGCTGGATCAGAGAATACTCCTTCCAGGTCACACGTCTGGTTTCTTTCTGTTCGGGATTGAGCTCGATCAGCGCTACTTCGTCGCCATATTCTCTGCGATTGCGCTCCAGGTAATCCATAATAGGCATTTGCTGTGTCCTCCTAATATCAAGTATATCTCAGGAATGTTTTTCGTGCCGGGGCATCCCACACACGATTATCAGTATATCATAAAACAAACAGGATTGCACATACTTTTGATAAGTATCGCAATCCTGAAAAAAATTATTTGCTTGTAAGATCCGTATAGCATTTCGGCCGGCGGTCACGGAAGAGCCCCCAGTCCAGCCTTGCCCGTTCCACTTCTTCCGCATCAAACGATGAAATGATCACCTCATTCCCGTCACGCCCTGCCTGTGCAACGATCTCTCCGGTTGCATCCGTAATAAACGAAGAACCGTAAAACTTAAGTGCCGACTCTTGACCTCCATTTTCCTTACACGGTGTTACGCTCTCCAGTCCGTAACGGTTGGCTGCAACCACCGGGATCACATTTGCCGCAGAATGCCCCTGCATCGTGCGTCTCCAGTGCGGCATACTATCGCCCTCCAGGATCGGTTCCGAACCGATGGCTGTCGGGTAGAACAGAACCTGCGCGCCGTTTAGTGTAAGTGCTCTGGCAGTCTCCGGAAACCACTGGTCCCAGCAGATGCCCACACCGATACGCGCATAACGGGTATTCCATACTTTGAAACCGGTGTCGCCGGGAGTGAAATAAAACTTCTCCTGATAATAATGATCATCGGGAATGTGGGTTTTACGATACACACCCAGCAGTGTTCCGTCTGCATCGATCACTGCGCAGCTGTTGAACAAAACATTGCCGGCCTTTTCATAAAAACTGATGGGCAATACTACCTGTAATTCTTCCGCAACTTTTTGAAAATGTACTACCGCATCATTTTCTTCCGTTGCTTTCGCAAAATCATAATACTCATATCTGCGCTCCTGGCAGAAATACTGTCGTTCAAACAGTTCCGGTAACAAAATGATCTGCGCGCCTTTCCCCGCTGCCTCCCGCACCAGTTTCTCCGCATGTGCGATATTTTCCGCCACATCCGATGTACAGTTCATCTGCACTGCTGCCACTGTTATTTTTTTCATGCCATCCTCATCTCCTATTTGATATCGTTGACGCTTTACTGTGTGATGCTTGGGATTTGTTGGGTGATACAATGAATATTTCCGCCACCGAGAATGATCTGCCTTGCGGCAACCGGTACGATCCGGCGATCCGGACACAATTTTTTCATGATCTCTACCGCTCTTGCGTCACTCTCTGCATTCTCACCACCAAACTGCGGTAACAAAACAGCACCATTGGTGAAATAAAAATTCACATAACTTGCTGCCAGTCTCTCACCCACTTCACGCACATCTTCGCCTTCTTCAAATACATAGCCGTTCAGATCTTCTTCGGTCACACACACCGGTACATCCGGGATCGGCAGTTTATGTACCGTGATCCCCTCCTGTTCCAGTACCTCCAAACAAGCTGCAGACATAGCATACTGCGGATCTTCTTTTTTGTCGGTCCACGCCAGCACCACTTCCTTTGGCCGGATAAAGGCGCACACATTGTCTACATGCTCATTGGTCTCGTCATTATAGATCCCGCGCGGCAGCCAGATAAAACGCTGCACACCGAGATATTTTTTCAATTCTGCTTCGATCTCTTCTTTTGAAAGATGGGGATTACGCCCGCCACTTAAGAGACAGCTTTCCGTAGTCATCAGTGTACCTTCGCCATCGGTATGGATCGAACCACCCTCCAGTACCAGATGTTGCGCATCATAAAAATCCAATCCCAATCGGTCGCATAAAGCTCCGGCCAACGCATTATCCTGTTCCCAATGCGCATACAACCCATCCAGTACACCGCCCCAGGCATTAAACTGCCAGTCAATGCCACGCACGGTTTTCCCGTCTGTGACAAAGGTCGGCGCAGTATCTCTGGCCCATGCATCATCTGCAGGGATCTCAAAAAAACGCACCCGCTCCACACCTTCCAGCAGTCGCTCTGCCTTGGGTGCTGTATTCTCACTGACGATCACATACACATTTTCATCTTTTGCGATCTCCCGAATGATCCCGGCAAACACTTTCTGAGCCGGTACCGCACCATAAGGCCACGATCCCGGGCGCTCCGGAAAGATCATCACGGTTCCGTCATGCCGCGCAAATTCTGCCGGCATTTTAAAGCCTTCGATCGAAGGCATCCCATGCAATCTCATGAAAGTCTCTCCTTAAAATCTTCATATCCAAACTGTTTCACCACTTCGTAAGATCCGTCAGCGTGCAACACCGCCAGATCCGGAAGCGGCATACCATTAAAGGTATTGTTCTTTACCATAGAATAGATCGCCATATCTTCAAAACACAAACGGTCTCCGGTTTCCAGTGCCTGATCAAAACTGTAATCACCGATCACATCTCCTGCCAGACATGTGCGGGAGGCCAGCCGGTAATCATACGCTTTTTCCCCTTTCTGTCCGGACAGATACAGTGGCGGACGATACGGCATCTCCAGAACATCCGGCATATGACAAGCCGCGGAAGCATCCAGGATGGCGATATCGATCCCGTTATGCACAACATCCATCACCTCGGTCACGAGATAGCCGGCATTGATCGCAACTGCTTCTCCCGGCTCCAGATAAACTTCCACATCATATTTTGCTTTAAACTCTTTGATCAAACGGATCAACAAGTCTCTGTCATAATCATCTTTCGTGATATGATGACCACCACCAAAATTTACCCACTTCAATCCTGTAAGATATTTCCCGTATTTTTTTTCCACCGCAGCAAGCGTTTTTTCCAGAGCATCCGCTCCCTGTTCACACAAAGTATGGAAATGCAGTCCGTCAATGTATTGCAGCACCTCCGGATCAAAATTAGAAATCGTCACACCTAGCCGGGATCCCGGTGCACACGGATCATAAATGGCCGTCTCCTGCGTAGAGCACTCCGGATTGATACGCAGGCCGATGCTCTTTCCGCTGCATTGGTCTTTGTATTTCATCAGTTGTGCGATGGAATTAAAAACAAAATGGTCGCTGATACGCAACAATTCATCCATTTCCGCCGGCTTATATGCAGGGCAGAAAACATGTACCTCCCCCGGGAAACATTCTCTTCCCAGTTTTGCTTCATACAGACCACTAGCTGTTGTACCGTCCAGATACTGCGCCATCAGAGGATACAGTGCAAACATCGAAAAGGCTTTTTGCGCCAGCAGGATCTTGCACCCTGCCTGTTCCTTCACCTCTTTCAGGATCCGGAGATTATGAAGTAGTGCTGTCTCATCCACTACATAGGCCGGCGTTTCGATGGTTTTAAATTTTTCGCAGATCAGCGGGATCATATGCTCACCTCTTACAAATACCAGTATATTATTCTGTAGATTACCACAAATCTCATAATATTACAAATCCGCTTTCTTCCGTTTCCCACCTGCAACCACAGACCGCAAAAACGCAACAGATACTATATTGAAGGGGTGATATTTTCATGATATGATTTATACCGGTTATTATAAAGCATTCGTTCGAACATATAATAAGGAGGAAACCATATTGACTACTTGTCCGGAATGCGGCGGTCAATTGCAGTTTGACATCGCAACACAGTCTCTGCGCTGTCCTTTTTGTGATGCCAGAAATAATCCTGCCACATATACAGCATATAATGTAAATGCTGAAGAGATCCGTACCGACGAGATGGATGCGATCCTGTATACCTGTCCGCAATGCGGCGGCAGTATCTATTCCACCGAGCACTCTGTCAACGGCTTTTGCAGTTACTGCGGTTCCTATGTAATGCTGGAATCCCGCTTTGTAAAAATGAAATATCCGAAATATGTGATCCCGTTTGGTGTTGACAAGGAACGCTGTATCGAGGAATATCGGAAATATGTGAAAAAAGCGATCTTCGCGCCTTCCGAGCTGAAGGATCAGACGCGGCTGGATAATTTCCGCGGGATCTATATCTCCTACTGGGGATATGATATCACCATGGAAGGCTTTATTTATCTGGATGGCAAGCGTGGCCGGCAGCATTACAAGTGCATGGGCTGGATGAATGCCGTATTTAATAATATCTTTTTTGATGCGTCCTCTATGTTTGAGGATCGGTACAGCGAACAGATCGCACCCTTTAACTATAGCTCCAAGGTAGAGTTCACCCCCGCTTATTTAAGCGGTTTTTATGCGGATATGCCGGATCTTCCGGATGATGTTTACCTGGAAGAAGCGATCGATGTGGCACACGCAAAGGCATACAGTCCTTCCCGTCTGAACAGAGCATTTCCGGGTATACGTTTTGATGAAGGGCAGGAAGAAAAGTTTCATGCCGAAATGGATACCCATTGTTCCGCTTCGTATACCACATTTTTCCCGGTATGGTTTTTATCCTGGCAGAAAGATGACCGTGTGTCCTATGCCGTAGTGAATGGGCAGACCGGACGCGTGACCGGCGATCTGCCGGTGGATCGCAAAAAATTCATCCTATCCGGATGTCTGATCTCCATTCCTCTGATTCTGCTGCTTTTTACACTACCACCGTTTACCAAAGCGGGCTTGTTGATCGCCTGTGAAACATTTTCTCTTTTCTCGGTCGTACTGCTGATGTCCATGATCAAAAAAGTGATCATACGGAGTGAAATGCTTTATGATAAAGGTTTCCTGGCCAAAAGCGATAAGCTCAATTATACCTACCGCTTGAAAGTAAATGCAGACAAGCGCTTGGAAGAAGCAAAAAAGAAAGGGCTGATCCCCTTCGCTATAGTGGCAATCCTATGTGCGGTACCGTTACTCTTCAAATACTGCTCTGAACTGGTCGGCGGAAATGCGATATTAGTTGCTTTTCAGATCAGTATTGTGATTGAGATCGTACTGTTGCAGATGGTACCAAAGCTAAAGAACTATCCGATCCCAAGGAAGCTACCGATCATCGGAAGCATTCTGCTCATCCTGCTGTCCTCGCTATATGCCACATTCCTGCTATTGCTTGGTACCGCGAGAATTTCGCAGATACAGATCGTCGCCTGTCTGCAGTTGGCCGGTACCATTTCTTCACAGCTGATCATCCTGGATCAGTACAATCTGCTGGCCACGCGGCCTTTGGCACATATGAACCGAATGGGAGGAAATGAATCATGAAAATGAATAAAGAGGAAGCAATATCAGATCTACTTTCCGCGGTGATCGCAATACTTCCGATGGGAACTATGTTTGTTATACAGCTGATCATTCCGGTCATGGTAAGGACAAATGAAAAAATACAGGCCGAAAGGGATGCGATCGCCCTAATGGAGAGCGCCCAGGAAACCACCTTTCTTTCCAGGCTGATCCCGAATGTACTGCTGGCTCTTTGCGCAGCGTTCGTCCTGAACTTTATCCTGATCCTGTTTTACAGCAGGGAAAAGAAAAATCCGGATATCGAGATGATGAGCGGTACCTGCAGTCACTTTGAAGTCAAGAAACCGGAAATCATGTGATCATAAATGGGGGACCGAATGGTCCCCCATAAAATTTCTTTTTATTCTACTGTCACCGGATTTTCATCCACTACCCACGGCAGCCCATATTTGTTCAGCGCTTCCATATACGGATCCGGATCAAACTCTTCCACATTGAAAACGCCCGGCTTGCTCCAGGTGCCACCGGCTACCATTGCCGTACCGATCATTGCGGGTACGCCGGTGGTGTAGCTGACTGCCTGCGCACCGGTCTCTTTGTAGCTTTCCTGATGATCACATACATTATAGATGTAGATTGTCTTTTCCTTGCCGTCCTTTACGCCGGTAAAGATGCAGCCGATATTGGTCTTGCCCACCGTACGCGGCCCTAAGGATGCAGGATCCGGCAGGAGCGCTTTTAAAAATTTAATGGGTACGATCTGGTGTCCTTCAAACTCTACCGGTGTGGTTCCCAGCATACCTACATTCTGCAGGCAGTTCATATGCGTCAGATAGCTCTGTCCAAAGGTCATGAAAAAGCGGATTCGCTTCACCCCCGGAATATTCTTTGCCAGCGACTCGATCTCTTCGTGATGCAGCAGGTACATATCTTTCTTACCGACCTGCGCGAAATCATACTCTCTCTTGATCTCCATCGGCTTGGTCTCTACCCAGTGACCATCCTCCCAGTAGGAACCGTTAGCGGATACCTCACGCAGGTTGATCTCCGGGTTAAAGTTAGTCGCGAAGGGATAGCCATGATCACCACCGTTGCAGTCGAGAATATCGATATAATGGATCTCGTCAAAGTAATGCTTCAGTGCATATGCGGAATACACCTGCGTGACACCCGGGTCAAAACCGGTACCCAGCAGCGCGGTCAGTCCTGCCTTTTTGAATTTCTCATCATATGCCCACTGCCAGCTGTAATCGAAGTATGCAGTAAATCCCTTTTCCTTGCAACGCTTCTCGTAGATCGCGCGCCACTCCGGATCATCGGTATCCTCTGCCTCATAGTTTGCGGTATCTACGTAGTTTGCGCCACACTCCAGGCAGGCATCCATAATAGTCAGATCCTGATACGGCAGCGCCACATTCAACACCGTATGCGGCTGAAACTCTTTCATCAGTTTTACTAAAGAATCAAAACTGTCCGCATCTACCGTCGCCGTAGACAATTTTGCACTTGTCTTATCTTTCAATTTTGCAACCAGTGCATCGCACTTCGAAACCGTACGGCTCGCAATACAGATCTCCGTAAATACCGGATTCTCACAGCATTTGTGGATGGCTACGGTAGCCACACCGCCACAACCGATCACTAATAATTTCATTGCAGATACCTCCCTATAATAAAATTATGATTATTTCTCTTCCGTCTTAATACGGCCTTCCTCTTCCTCTAATAAGTCCTCTACATAGCGCGGCAGCATAAAAGCTCCCATATGAAGATTGGTGGTATAATACCAGGTCTTGATATGTCTTGCGTTCCAGCGCGCCGCATCAAAGTCGTGCAGTGGATGATACTTCTTGCTGGCAAATCCGAAGAGCCAGTATCCTGCGGAACTCGTCGGAATGTGTGCCTGATACACACGGCTGATGGGGAAGGATCGAAACGCCTTGCGGTGCATTGCCCGGCAGGCTTCCTCATCTTCATCAAAGAACGGGCTTCCATGCTGATACACCATGATACCGTCTTCCTTCAGTGCCTTGAAACAGGAACCGTAAAACTCCTTCGTAAACAAACCTGCCGTATGTCCCAGCGGATCCGTGGAATCGTTGATGATCAGATCATACTCGTCCATCTTGCCACGCAGGAAACGCAGACCATCACGATAATGCAGCTTCACTCTGGGATCATCCAGGCCGCAGGCATTGTCCGGGAAAAACTCGCGACATACCTTTACGAATAATTCGTCCGGCTCTACCACATCAATCTCTTCGATCTCCTCGTAGTGTCCCAGCTCACGGGCTACACCGCCATCACCGCCGCCGATCACCAGTACCTTTTTCACATTCGGATGTACTGCCATCGGTACATGTACGATCATTTCATCATAAGTGAACTCATCCTTTTCGGAAAAGATCACACTGCCGTCGGATGTGAGAAACCGTCCGAACTCAATGGAATCAAACACATCGATCCGTTGAAAATCACTCGTGCCGGAAAACAGTTGTTTCTCCACACGAATGGACATCTTCACATTATCCGTATGCATTTCGGAAAACCAGAAGTTCAATTCTCCCTACCTCCGTATACTATGGTAAATCATTCAATCAAAACATTCAGCTTCTCCAGGGAGCCGTCTTCCGGCCCCTGCATGGAGCAGCCTTTTTCTTTTGCGTACAATGTATAATCAATGATCTCGCTGGTGATCATCTCACCCGGAGCCAGGATCGGGATCCCCGGCGGATAACACATCACAAATTCTCCGCAGATGCGTCCTGCCGTCTCCCGGATCGGGATCAGCTCCTTCTCCGCATAGAATGCTTTCTGCGGAGTAGCCGCAACGATAGGCGGTATGTATTCCGCGTTATGCTGCTTGGAGGTCGGTTTTGACCACAAGCGTTTGATATCTTCCAGCGCTCCCACCAGACGCTCGATCTCCTGGATGCGATCGCCGATAGAGATGTATGCAAGGATATTTCCGATATCACCGAATTCGATCTGGATATCATACTCATCCCGGAGCAGGTCGTATACCTCGATACCGGTCAGGCCGATATCTCTGGTGTATACGGATAATTTCGTCACATCATAATCATAAATGCTGCTGCCGTTCACCAGGTCTTTTCCGTAGGCATAATAACCACCGATGGAATTGATCTCGCTGCGGGCGTATTCCGCCATATCCTTTACTTTT
>JAFXQR010000159.1 GCA_017526985.1 Lachnospiraceae bacterium | reverse complement strand
TAGTTTACCTGCCTTTTGTGGATATAGTGATCGCACACTTTTTCTGCGCTGAACTCACGAGCGCTTTTATCCATCAGGATGATGACATATACCTGTGGCATGTCACTGTATTTGAATTTTTTTCCTTTTTCATTTTTGATACGGGTATATTGCCGCATGATGAGATCGGACGCATACACTTCACTGCGTTCTCCCGGAAAATAGAGACCGACCTTTTGCATCTCGATATTTACGATGCGCTTACCACCAATCTCCACCAGCAGATCCATAATGACCAGACTGCTGTCTTCGGTGAAAGAATGACCTTCCCGTTCAATGGTATCTTTGATCTTTACTTCTTCGCCCATGATCGCAGTCAGGAAACTTTCCAACCGCTCCGGGTGGAGTTCAGGAGAGAAGATTTCTCTGAAGAACTTGTCATAGGTGATCAGTAAGCTGCTCTTGCCCATAAAGAAATTGAGCAAAGGCTGTTTTTGCTCGGAGGATAACTGCCGGAAGGCTTCCCACGCGGTTTCATTCTGCATGATCATCTGCAAAGCTTCCGGTTCGGACATTGGCTCTCCGAGGATCTGTGTTAATAAGGTTTCTTCATTTTTTGTCATTTTAATAGACTCCTTCCTTTCCGGGGGCGGGGCGAAGACAAGTTTGTGAGAATTGGAAAGGCAATGCATAAGGAAATACAGATCGCCCCACACCGATAAATGATATAGATTGTTCTTTTTGGTGATCGAAAACGGTGGCCACCGTTTTCAGTACGGGAGATCCCCCCGAACCACACGCGGACGATGATAAAAGAAAACACATAGATTGTCAATAGAAGTTGCCCACAACTTTTAAACAACTTTATCAACATACAAAAAAAGTTACAAAACCTATTGACATAGTAGGCAATAGATGGTATAGTAACACCATCGAAACAAAAATCCTGCAAGGAAGGAGAGAAAAGTGATGTTGAACCGAACTGCGATGCGACAGATGAATATGTGTATGTGTTGTCGAATGCTGATCTCCCGGGCAGGATATGTGGCTGGTGAGCGCAAAAGTTTGTATGCGCGAATGTGTATGGAGCGATGTTAAAGAGTGCTTGATATACGGATACCTGTCAATTGCCCGGGAGCGAAAAGAGCCCCGGTTTTTTATTTTATACAAAGAGGTGAAGAAAGAATATGATCGGTTTTGAATATTACAATCCGGCCAAGATCGTCTTTGGCGAGGAGAGCGAAAAGCGCCTGACGAAACTGCTGGCTCAAAACAAAGTAAAGAGCCTGCTGCTGGTATACAGCGGAGATTTCATCAAAACGCTGGGAATCTATGATGAGATCGAAAAGACGGTGAAGGAGCTGGGGATCCGCTTCAGTGAGAGCGGCGAAGTGGTGCCGAATCCGAGTATCGATCTGGTACGGAAGCTGGTGGAGCAAGGCAAAAAAGACGCAGTGGATTTTGTGCTGGCGGTCGGCGGCGGCAGTTCCATCGATACCGCAAAGGCAGTAGCGCTGGGTGTACCGTATGACGGAGATGTGTGGGATTTCTTTGAAAAGGGAGTTTCACCGGAAGAAGTGCTGGGGGTGGGCGTGATCGCAACAACAGCTTCCAGCGGATCGGAAACTTCCAACTGCGCGATCTTATCCCACGGCGAATGGAAACTGGGATTTGAAGATGACCGCATCATTCCGAAATTTGCGATCATGAATCCGCGGTATACCATCAATCTTCCGATCTATCAGACAATGGTGGGCATCGCCGATGTGTACTCACACCTGCTGGAGCGATACTTCTCGGATGAAAAGTATTCCGACACTACAGATTATCTGATCGAAGGTGCGATACGGGCGCTGCTGGTGAATGCGGAGCGCCTGATCAAAGATCCGAAGAATGTGAATGCCAGAGCGGAGAGCCAGTGGCTGGCCAGTGTGGCACACAATAATTTCCTGGATGCCGGAAGGCGCGCAGACTGGGGATCCCACCGGATCGAGCATGAACTGTCTGCCCAGTACAACATCACACACGGTGAAGGCATGGCGGTGGTGCTGGTAGCCTGGACGAAGTATATGGCAGAGAAAAAGCCCTGGCGGCTGGCGTTATTGGCAAGCAGAGTATATGGCGCCGATGCTTATGATCTGTCAGAAAGGGAACGGGCCTACCGGTTATCCGAAGAGTTGGAGCGCTTCTTTAAGAAACTGGGACTCACGACCACGCTGACGGAGCTGGGCATCGATGATAAGGACTTTGAAGTGATGGCAAAGCGGGCAACCAGAAACGGGACCGTAGGACATTACGAACCGTTGGATGCAGCTGCGTTTGTGGAGATCTTAAAATTGGCATTGTAAAACAAATTATCATAAATAAAAAGAAAAGGAGAACAAAACAATGGCAAGAATCAAATTGGTAGAACAGAACGAGGTAAGCGGCGCAGAGAAGGAGCGCTATGATGAGCTGGCAGGCAGAAATGCCGTGACCAACATGAAGAAGGGGCTGCTGAACGATGCGGCAACCTACGATGCGTATATGGCTTGGTACACTTCTTGGAAGAGACTGGTGGAAGTGATCGGTGAGAAGGACTCCGTACTCTTTGCGCACGCGATCTCTACGACGAACTCCTGCCAGTTGTGCTCCCTGTTTTTCATCTCTGATGTGAAGGGCCTGGGGCTGGATCCGCACAATCTGGTATATGATGAGAAGGAGCAGGCACTGGTCGATCTGGCACAGGCTATCGTAAAGAATCCGACCGCAGTATCCGATGAGATCTTTGATCGTCTGCGCAAGTTCTTTAACGATACCGAGCTGGTGGTGATCGTTGGTTTTGCCGGTCAGATGATCGCAACCAACAACTTCAACTCTGTATTCAAAATCGATGTGGATCAGAGACTGCTTCCGTTGCTGGGCGAGTTCAAACCGGCAACATGGAGAGAGAACATCAAATAGATCTTTAGCATTTCAATAAGAATTCAGTTTTTGTGCGAAATGACTTCCTTATCACAGGGACGGTTCTCTGGCTGGTTTTAAGCCGGAGAAACGTCCCTATGGCTTGTTTGCGGAGCGGTTCTATGATATAGTAGTCGCGGTATTATTGTGATAGGGATAAGACAGGATTGAAAATATGAAAGAGATCACATTGGAAGAATTGCAAAAACTGTCGGAGCGGGAGTATGTCCTGATCGATATTCGCGATGAAGGGCTGCGGGAGTATGGGATGCTGCCCGGGGCCATTGCGGTGGACGCGGAGGCAATCGAGAGCGGAGCGGCTGCGGAACAGATCGCGCAGATCCCGGCGGAGAAGAAAATGATCTTTTACTGCCAGATCGGGCGTAAGTCGAGAGAATTGGGAGAGCCGGCGGTATTGGAAGGCCGGGATTACTATAGCCTGGAAGAAGGCTATATGGGCTATATCCGCGCCGGACTGAATAACGAAGAAGATCAAAAAGAGCGGCAGGAGAGGGCAGAGCTGAGCATCCGGAAGAAATTCCATAAGCAGCTGTTCACACCCTTTGCCAAGGCTTGTAAGAAATATGAACTGATCAAAGAAGGCGACCGGATCGCGGTATGTATCTCCGGCGGGAAAGATTCCATGCTGATGGCGAAATTGTTTCAGGAGATCAAGACGCACCGGCAGGTGGAGTTTGACCTGACCTTTCTGGTGATGGATCCGGGATATAATAAGGAAAACCGTGCGCTCATTGAGAGTAATGCCAAAGCGCTGGGGATCCCCATTCAGATTTTCGAGAGTGATATCTTCGATGCAGTGGATACCATTGAGAAGAATCCCTGCTACCTGTGCGCGAGAATGCGTCGGGGATACCTGTACAGCCATGCCAAAGCGCTGGGATGCAACAAGATCGCGCTGGGCCACCACTATGACGATGTGATCGAGACCATTCTGATGGGAATGCTCTATGGCGGGCAGGTGCAGACCATGATGCCGAAGCTCCATAGCACAAACTTTGAAGGGATGGAACTGATCCGGCCCTTGTATCTGGTGCGGGAGAGCGATATTTGCGCCTGGAGAGATTATAATCACCTGCATTTCCTGCAGTGCGCATGTCATTTCACCGAGACCTGTTCTACCTGCCACGAAGACGGTACAACTTCTTCCAAACGTCTCGAGACCAAGAAACTGATCGCCCAGCTCAAGAAGGAAAATCCGTTTGTGGAAGCCAATATCTTCGGCAGTATGGAAAATGTGAACCTGGATACCGTGGTAGCGTATAAACAACACGGGGTGAGACATCATTTTTTAGATGATTATTGAGAGATAATCCACTTGCAGGAGCCGGCACAGCGAGAAAACTGTTTTTACTGCCCGGCGACCTTAAGAGGATGGTGGCTGAAGTGAAAAAGTAAATTCCACTTTGCTTTGAGCAAAAACAGAGTGGAATTTAGTCTTGCAAGCACATTGGAAAATTCATAGAGATATAACTTTAACTGTAGAATTTAAAGACCGTCCGCCATCCTTGACAGAACCT
>JAFXQR010000158.1 GCA_017526985.1 Lachnospiraceae bacterium | reverse complement strand
TTTTTGATATAATCTTCCGTTTTGGAACGGATATACTGCTCCCGCACATCCTGTGCGATCTCCTGGTTTTCGGAAACAAACCAACCAGCGCCTCTTCTGGAATAAATGACACCCTGCTGCTCTAACTGCTCATAGGACTTCTGAACCGTGTTCGGTGTCACCTGTGCCATAAGTGCTACTTCGCGGACAGACATGATCTTATCTCCCGGCTTCAGGTCATCCCTGGCAATCATGATGCAGAGCTGCTCACAGATCTGAGGACAGAGTGGTCTTTTTTTATCAAGTTCCCAATCCATTTATTTCCTCCTTAACTGTATTACTGTATCAGTACAATAATACAGTTGGCATTATTTGTCAATCCCTTATTATGGGAAACCCTCTAATAATTCTATGGATAAAACACAATTACTCCCATAGAGGGAAAAAAAATAAAAGGGAGTAATTTTATTATCAAAAATTACTCCCTTTTCGCAAAAAGTTTCAAAACAGAAGCTGCTATCTGACAAAATCGCGGATCGCTGCGCCGTCTGCCAGGCCTTTTTCGTATAAAGCCTGCAGGCCTTCTTTGGTTTTCTTGGTTGTATCTACACCGCAGGTGTCATCCGGTGCAACGATCAGGACCTTTCCTTCTTTTTCCAGTTCGATCGCTCGATCTACCGCACGGTTGTAAGTTTCCGCCCGTTTATGCAGTGTTTTTGCCACTTCCGGATATTTCCGTCTGATCAGTTTGACGCCTCTGTCATCCTTTTCAGATGTTCTCCGCAAATCTTTTGGTTTGGTCAGAATCAAAACGACTTTGTCGCAGCCCAGTTCAAAGGCTCTTTCCAGCGGAACCGGATCAGATACACCGCCATCAAAATATTGTTTTCCGTATACTTTCTGCGGATTGCAGAAAAACGGGAGCGCACAGGAGGCTTTGACTACTTCGTAATCATCCTGATGCAGATCATCCAGCGTAAAGTATACCGGCTTCCCGGTGACACCATCCGTGGTAACAATATTGACGATCCCCTGATATTTGGCCAGCGTCGGGTAATCCAGCGGGTTCTCTCCTTTGCTTCCGGAAAGGGTGTCATATACATAGTCCAGATTGAAAAGACGATGGCCGATGAAAAAGTTCCAGATGCTCATATAGCGCTTCCGGAAGGAATAGTCATAGAAAAACTTATAATCTCTTCCCCGCTGCTTGGCCAAAAAAGCCAGAACGTTTGCCGCTCCGGCAGAGATGCCAATGCAGCAGTCAAAGGCGACTTTGTCATCCAGACACCGATCCAGCACGCCGGCTCCGTAAATACCGCGCATGCCGCCTCCGACATCGATCACTCCAATCATTAGATCCTTCTTTCCGCACGATTTTTTGCCGCGCCGATAAATCCGAGAAACAGCGGCTGCGGCCGGTTCGGGCGGCTCTTAAACTCCGGATGATACTGCACACCGACAAAGAAGTCCCTGTCTGTTAGTTCTACGGTTTCAACCAGTTTTCCGTCCGGAGAAATACCGCTGAGCACAAGCCCGCACTCCTGCAGCTTCTCCCGGTAATCATTGTTGAATTCATAACGGTGGCGATGCCTTTCGCTGATAGATGTCATCTGATAGCACTGCTCCATTTTTGTCCCCGGCTGGATCTCACATGGATAAGCGCCAAGCCGAAGGGTACCGCCCTTATCTATATCTTCACTCTGTCCCGGCATAAAATCAATCACTTTATGCTGACACTGCTCATCAAATTCACCGGAATTTGCGTCTGCAATACCTGCCACATTCCGGGCAAACTCAATTACCTCTATCTGCATACCGAGACAAATGCCAAAATACGGAATATCTTTTTCCCTTGCATACTGCGCTGCAAGGATCATGCCCTCAATCCCGCGGCTGCCAAAACCACCTGGCACAATGATCCCGTCCAGCCCGGAAAGGATCTCTTCCACATTCTCCGGACGGATCTGTTCGGAATCGATCCAGTGGATATTGATATGCACATTATGATAAAAGCCGGCGTGATGCAGTGCTTCTGCTACAGAAAGGTACGCATCATGCAGTCCGACATATTTCCCGACCAGTCCGATTTCTACACAATGTGTCCGCTGGCCGTTGATGCGGTCGACCATTTCTTCCCATTCGGCAAGATCCGGTTTTGGCGCATCGATCTGCAGTTCCCGGCAGACCACATCCGAAAAGTTTGATTTCTCCAGCATCAACGGTGCTTCGTAGAGATTTGGCACCGTTATATTTTCTATGACGCAATCCTGTTTCACATTGCAGAACAATGCGATCTTCTGGAAGATGGATTCCTCCAGCGGCCGGTCGCATCGCAGCACGATGATGTTCGGATTGATGCCCATGCCCTGCAGTTCTTTTACAGAATGCTGTGTCGGTTTGGATTTGTGTTCCTCAGAACCACTCAGGTACGGAACCAGCGTCACATGGATAAACAGACTGTTCTCGCGGCCTACCTCCAGAGAGATCTGACGCACCGCTTCAATAAATAGCTGCGACTCGATATCACCAATGGTGCCGCCAATCTCTGTGATCACAACATCCGCGTTGGTCTTTTTTCCGACACGGTAAACGAATTCCTTAATCTCATTGGTGATGTGCGGTATGACCTGCACCGTGGATCCCAGATACTCTCCCCGGCGCTCTTTATTTAATACGTTCCAATAGACTTTGCCGGTGGTGAGATTGGAGTATTTGTTCAGATCCTCATCAATAAACCGCTCATAATGACCGAGATCCAGATCGGTTTCTGCTCCGTCTTCCGTTACATAAACCTCTCCGTGCTGATACGGGCTCATCGTTCCCGGATCTACATTGATATATGGATCCAGTTTCTGTGCGGCCACTTTCATGCCTCGCGCCTTCAATAGTCTTCCCAAAGATGCCGCCGTAATTCCTTTTCCCAGACTGGAAACCACGCCGCCGGTCACAAAAATATACTTTGTCATCGCTTTTGCCTCCCCCAAAGGCTTTGTCTTTTATTCTACAGTTACCGATTTTGCAAGATTCTTTGGTTTATCGATGTCACAGCCGTTTTCTTTCGCTACATAATAAGCAAGGAGCTGTAACGGAATGATCTCCACGACCGCAGAGAAGACCGGATCAACCTCTGGAATGAACAGAAAGTCATCTGCTGCTGACAGAATCTTCTGGTTGTTCCGGAACGTCAATGCCAGCACTTCCGCGCCGCGGGATTTCACCTCTACTATATTACTGAGTGTTTTTTCCATAATGGTTGGATTGCAGCATACCGCGATGACCGGCTGATGATCTTCGATCAGCGCGATGGTACCATGCTTCAGTTCACCAGCTGCATAGGATTCTGCATGCAGATAGGAGATCTCCTTCATTTTCAGGGCCCCTTCCAGCGCAATGGCATAGTCTGTATTCCGCCCGATAAAGAATAACGATTTGCTGGAATGGTATTTCTTTGCCAGTTCCGGGATCTGTGCATTCATATCGATGGCCTGCTGGATCTTACGAGGCAGCGACTCCAGCACTTTGAGAAGGTGTGCCTCTTTCTCCTGCAGGCGTCCCAGCTTATCTGCAAAATGCATGGCCAGAAGATAAAGCACCGCAACCTGAGTGGTAAAACCTTTTGTAGTTGCGACCGCAATCTCCGGACCCGTCCAGGTATATACGGTATCATCCGCCAGTGTTGCAACTGTACTTCCCACCACATTAACAATAGCCAGTGTCCTTGCGCCTCTGGCTTTACATTCTTTCATTGCCGCAATGGTATCTGCCGTCTCTCCGGATTGAGAAATGACGATCAGCAATGTATGCTCATCGATCAGCGGATCACTGTACCTCAGCTCACTGGCCAGTTCTACCTCGACCGGGATCCGAGCCAGCTTTTCGATCACATATTTTCCGGAGCAGCCCGCATAGTAAGCAGAACCGCAGGCCGTGATCACAATCTTACGGACCTTCTTCAGGTCATCCTGCGTTATGTTTAATTCTTCAAAAAAGACTTTCCCATCCCGGATACGCGGAGCAATCGTTGCTTTGACCGCACCCGGCTGCTCCATGATCTCTTTGAGCATGAAGTGTTCATAGCCGCCTTTTTCTGCTGCCTGCACATCCCAAAGGATGCGTGTCACTTTTTTATCGATCGTTTTCCCCAGAACATCAAAGATTCGGACAGATTCTTCTGTCAGCTCAGCAAACTCGCCGTCCTCCAGATAGATCACATTTCTTGTATAGTTCACAAGCGCTGTGACATCGGATGCAAAAAAGTTTTCCCCGACACCAACACCTAAGATTAAAGGACTGGCTTCTCTGACAGCATAGATCTTTCCCGGTTCCTCTGTGCAGATCACACCAAGAGCATAAGATCCGCGCAAACGGTTTGTTGCTCTGATCAGTGCTTCGCGCATGTCCCCCTCATAATACATTTCAATCAGATGAACAATGACCTCTGTATCAGTCTCACTATCAAAATGATAGCCGTCTTTGATCAGCTCCTCGCGCAGTGCGATATAGTTTTCGATGATGCCGTTATGCACAACTGCAAACCGGCCGTCATTGGAAAGATGCGGGTGCGCATTTTCTTCCGTCGGTGCCCCATGTGTCGCCCAGCGGGTATGCCCGATGCCGCATGTTCCCGGTACAGCCTCACCATCCTTTGTTTTTTCACACAGATTTGCGATCCGCCCTGTCACCTTAACAACATCGATCTGAGCCTGATCCATGACCGCAATGCCGGCCGAATCATATCCGCGATATTCCAGTTTTTTCAGCCCATCCAAAAGAATTGGTGCTGCGCTTTGTTTTCCTGTAAATCCTACTATTCCACACATATCATACCTCTGTAATTAATATATCTTTTTGCCGCGCCATCAGGCTTTGGCTTATTTTTCCAATAAATGAACCAGTCGTTTTGCTGCTTCCTGCGTATCTTCCGGACTGCCAAATGTTGAGAAACGGAAATATCCTTCGCCGCAGGCTCCAAATCCTTCCCCTGGTGTTCCAACGACCTGTATCTCCTGCAGCAGATAATCGAAGAATTCCCAGCTTCCCAAACCTTTTGGGCATTGCAGCCAGATATATGGCGCATTCTTTCCTCCGCAGTACCAGATTCCAAGCTGATCCAGTGCCCCCATCAATGTTTTTGCATTGTTTTTATATACCTGTATATTTTCCCTGATCTGACGCTGCCCTTCTTCTGTAAAGACGGCTGCTCCTCCTTTTTGGATAATATAGGAAACCCCATTTGTTTTTGTTGTCCGGTTGCGAATCCACATTTCATTAAAGCACATTCCATTCCGAACCAGGTCTTTCGGGATGACTGTATATCCCAGACGTGTTCCGGTAAAGCCTGCCGTTTTTGAAAGTGAGCAGATTTCGATCGCACAGGTCTTTGCTCCCTCTATTTCAAAAATGCTGTGCGGTAAGGAGTCATCCTCGATAAATGCTTCATATGCTGCATCAAACAGGATCACTGAACCATTGGCATTGGCATAATCCACCCAGCGCTGCAGTTTTGCTTTGTCAAAAACTGCTCCGGTCGGATTGTTCGGTGAGCAGATATAGATCAGGTCTGCCTTTGTCTCCTCATCCGGTTCAGGCAGAAAACCGTTCACTTTCCCCGAGGCTAAATGGATGATCTTTCTTCCAGCGATTACATTCGCATCAACGTATGCCGGGTATGCCGGTTCGATGACCAGCGCCGAGGAGGATTTGTCAAACAAGTCCAGGATATCTCCCAGTTCATCACTGGCTCCACTGGATACAAATACTTCTTCATATGCCAGGTCGATCCCCCGCTTATGATAATGATCCTGAATGATCTCTCTAAGAAACGGCGCGCCGCATTCGGGCATATATCCATGAAAGCGCTCTTTATCCGCCTGATCATCTACCGCTTCGTGGAGGGCTTTAATGACTGCGTCGCAAAGCGGCAGAGAAACATCTCCTATCCCCATGCGGTACAGGTGTTTTCCTGGATTTGCCTCCAGATAGGCATTCGTCTTCTGCGCAATATGATAAAACAAGTAGGAATCTTTCAGGTCGGCATAATGCATGTTTGGGGTAATCATAGCACATCTCCTTCAAAAACGGTTTCTGCAGGTCCGCTCATTGTGACAGAATGGTCTTTTGTAATCTGAATTTCCAGCACTCCTCCATCCAATCGGACAGATACCGGTGTGCGGAAATGACAATATCCTTTTTGAATTGCTGCCGCAACGGCAGCACAGGCACCCGTCCCGCAGGCCATGGTGATTCCGCTGCCGCGCTCCCAGACTCTCATGCGAAGCTCCTGTTCAGAAATCACCTGTACAAACTCCACATTCACCCCGCCTGGAAAGACGGCATTTTTTTCAATGACCGGCCCCAGTTCTGCAACCGGCACCTCATCAATTGCATCCACAAAGAGGACTGCATGCGGATTTCCGACAGATACCGGTGTACAGAAAACTTTTGTTCCATTCAGATTCAGTTTTATATCTTTTCCGGCTTCTGCAGTTCCCATATCAACGGTAACTTCTTTCACTTTTCCACTCAAAACCTGCATACGAAGAGTTTTGTTTCCGGAAAGCGTCTCAATTGTCAGATTTGTTTTATCCGTGTATCCCTTATCGTAAACATATTTTCCGACACAGCGGATCCCGTTTCCGCACATCATTCCTTCACTTCCATCTGCATTAAAGATCCGCATTTTGAAATCGGCTTGTGTGGATGGAGAAATATAGATCATGCCATCTGATCCTACTCCAAAATGACGATCAGACAGCCGTCTGGACAGTTCGGCAATATTTTCCGGCACTTCCCCGTACACATACAGATAATCATTTCCTAACCCGTGCATCTTTGTGAAATGCATTTATTTCTTCCTCCTTTATTCCTCATCAATGGTGGAAACACCCATCGTACCTTCTTCCAGAACATCGAGCACCATGCGCACCGTATCCAAAGATGTCAGCATCGTAATGTTATTCTGTGCCGCACAGCGGCGGATCTCCACTCCATCGCCATAATGCACCCCGGAAAGGATCGCCCGGGTGTTGATCACATAACTAACGTACCCTGCCCGGATTGAATCCAGAACTTCTTCGCTTCCCTCGCTCATCTTATGGCGGATCCTTGTACGGATCCCGTGATTCTTCAAAACCTCTCCTGTCAGGGAGGTGGCTTCGATATTAAATCCCATATTGTAAAACCTGCGGATCAGCGGCACCGTTTCTTCTTTATCTTCATCTGCTACGCTAACCAGAACCGTCCCATAGTTTGGCAGTGACAGGCCGGATGCGATCAGGGCCTTGTAAGCCGCACGATGCAGCTGCTTATCATATCCGATCGCCTCTCCGGTGGATTTCATTTCAGGAGACAGATATGCGTCCATACCCCTTAGTTTGGAGAAAGAGAACGCCGGAACCTTTACATAGTAACGCGATTTCTCTTTCGGATACCGCTCAAATATTCCTTGTTCCCTTAGGGAAACACCCAGCATGACCAAAGTTCCGATATCTGCCAGGCTGTATCCGGTCGCTTTGGATAAGAACGGCACCGTCCGGGAAGAGCGCGGGTTGACTTCGATAATATAAACTTCCTCCGATGCATCCACGATGAACTGAATGTTGTAAAGCCCTTTGATCCCGATCGCCAGACCCAGTTTTTCCGTATAATCCAGTATCGTTTCTTTGACTTTTTCCGAAAGACTGTACGATGGATAGACGCTGACAGAATCTCCGGAATGAACGCCGGTCCGCTCCACCAGCTCCATGATACCCGGAACAAAAACGTTTATGCCGTCACAGACGGCATCGACCTCCACTTCCTTGCCGCGTATATATTTATCCACAAGAACCGGCTTGTCCTGATCGATTGCTACCGCATTCTTCAAATAATCCCACATGGACTGCTCTTTTGCCACGATCTGCATTGCACGGCCGCCCAGTACAAAGCTTGGCCGCACCAGCACAGGATAACCAATCTCCTGCGCTGCTTTAATACCATCTTCAATACTGGTCACGGCCTGTCCCTTTGGCTGCGGGATATTCAAAGATAACAAAAGTTTTTCAAACAGATCCCGATTTTCAGCTCTGTCAATTGCTTCACAGCCGGTCCCGATCAGGTTCACTCCTCGTTCCATTAACGAATCCGCCAAATTGATTGCGGTTTGCCCGCCCAAGGTCGCGATCACACCTTCCGGCTGTTCCAGATGGATGATGTTCATGACATCCTCGATCGTGAGCGGTTCAAAATATAATTTATCAGAGCAGGTATAATCCGTGGATACCGTCTCCGGGTTGTTATTGATGATAATGGCCTCATAGCCTGCCTTCTGGATCGTCCAGACCGCATGGACCGTGGAATAATCAAACTCCACGCCCTGGCCGATGCGGATCGGGCCAGAGCCTAAAACGATGATCTTTCGTTTATCGGAAACGATGGACTCGTTTTCTTCTTCATATGTGGAATAGAAATATGGAATATAGCTCTTAAACTCCGAAGCGCAGGTATCGATCATTTTGTAGACCGGGAAAACACCATGTTTCTCACGCATCCGATAGACTTCCATTTCGTCTGTATCCCAGAGAAAGGCAAGTTCCCGGTCCGAAAAGCCCATCTTTTTGGCAGCGATCAGATGCTCTAAGTCCCATGGGTACTGCTTAACTTCCTTTTCCATCTCCACGATCTTTTTGACCTTTCGCAGGAAGAAAAGATCGATTGCCGTGATATCGGCAATGATATTCTCGTCAAATCCCCTCCAGAGCAATTCAGCAATGGCATAGAGCCGGTCATCCGTGCCGATGTGGACATAGTCCAGGAGTTCTTTTTCTGTCATATCGTCAAACTTAGGAAGATACAGATGAAAAACGGCAATCTCCAGAGACCTTGTCCCTTTCAGAAGGCTTTCCTCAAAGGTCCTGCCGACACTCATGACTTCGCCGGTCGCCTTCATCTGTGTGGAAAGCGTATTGTTGGCATCTGCGAACTTGTCAAACGGGAACCTTGGAAGTTTGGTCACCACATAGTCCAGCGACGGTTCAAAAGAAGCCGGCGTGTTGGCAATCCTTATCTCATCCAGCGTCATTCCGACACCGATCTTTGCTGAAACACGGGCAATCGGATATCCACTAGCCTTGGATGCCAGCGCTGACGACCGGGACACCCGCGGGTTGACTTCGATCACATAATACTGAAACGAATATGGATCCAATGCAAACTGAACATTGCAGCCGCCTTCGATCTGCAGCGCGCGGATAATTTTTAATGCACTGTCCCGAAGCATGTGATACTCCTTATTGGTAAGTGTCTGCGACGGGCAGACTACGATGGAATCTCCCGTGTGGATTCCCACCGTGTCCATATTCTCCATATTGCAGACAGTGATGGCGGTATCATTGGAATCCCGCATCACCTCGTATTCAATCTCTTTGTATCCTTTGACACTCTTTTCCACCAGCACCTGCCGGACCGGAGAAAGTTCCAGTGCATTTTTCAGCACTTCCCTGCATTCTTCTTCATTTTCTGCAAATCCTCCGCCGGTACCGCCCAGTGTAAAAGCCGGCCGAAGAACAACCGGATAACCAATCTGTTGGGCTGCAGCAAGGCCTTCTTCAATGGAAGATGCGATGTCCGATGGAAGGACCGGCTCCCCCAGTTCTTCACACAGAAGCTTAAACTGCTCCCGGTCTTCCGCTTTTTCAATCGAACTGCTCTTCGTACCTAAAAGTTCCACACGGCATTCCGCAAGGATCCCTTTCTTTTCCAACTGCATAGCCAGATTCAGACCTGTCTGTCCGCCAATGCCTGGCAGGATCGCATCCGGCCGTTCGTGACGGATGATCCTGGCAATATATTCCAGCGTCAGCGGTTCCATATAGACTTTATCGGCGATCTGCGTGTCCGTCATGATCGTGGCAGGATTAGAATTGCAGAGGATCACCTCATACCCTTCTTCTTTCAGCGCCAGACAGGCTTGCGTGCCCGCATAGTCAAACTCTGCGGCCTGGCCGATCACGATCGGTCCGGAACCGATCACCATGATTTTATGAATGT
>JAFXQR010000004.1 GCA_017526985.1 Lachnospiraceae bacterium | reverse complement strand
CCTACTGGATCTTAGCAGTATGGGCAGGGTTGCGAGACAGACACGCTTTTCGTCTGGCTCGCATGCCCTTACTGCTTAGAGACAGTTGGCAGTTAGCTTGGCAGATGCGTTGCGTCCGGCCCGAAAATAGATGGCTACCCGACGCAGCTGAGGTAACCTGGATTGCTGTAACGGCAGACCGGCGCCCGGCCCCCACCCCGAGCTCCCGGCCCGAGCGAAGCGAAGGGCGGGAGCTCGCCAAATACGAATTTGTCGACTAAATATAGTGTTTCGATATCTACTGTGAATTCTCAGGTAAATACATGTTTCACGGATAAATTCAACAATATTATGTTTCACGTGAAACATTGATACCAAATATTGTGATAACATAAATGTGTTTCACAAAGTAGAAAAAGGAAATATAATCATAGATATAGATGTGGAGGGTAAGATATGGATATCGAATATGGTATAGCAACGAAAGAAGATATTGAACAGTTGATCCAATTACGGATTGCATATATGATCGATGATTTTGGATGCATTACGGATGAAGAGAGAGAGGCAATGGAAAAGCAGCTGCCGGATTATTTTTCCAGAAAGCTGGGTACGGAACTGATCGCGTTTATAGCTGTGGACGAAGGTTTGATCGTTTCGGTCGCGTATCTGCACATTATTGAGATGCCGGCAAATTCCATTTTGTTAAATGGTCTTTATGGAGATGTGTTGAGTGTATATACGCTGCCGGAATATCGTGGTAAAGGATTATGTACCAGACTGATGAAGAATCTGGTGGATTATGGTAAGAACTTTGGTTTAGGCCGGATCGATCTTAAAGCAACAGAGGATGGTTATCCAATCTATAAAAAAATCGGGTTTGAAGAGACAGAAGAGAGATATCGTGAAATGAGGATAAAATTTTAGATGCAAACTTGGAAAGCACAATTATATAGATCAGTTTCACGATACGGATATTGATATCAGAAATATTGGCTGCGAGGTAAGATGGGATCGACTTTCCTTTTACCCTGGATGGAATTGATTTTGTCGGAAGCATTATTAAATATCAGCAAACTGATCGCACCGGAATACTATATGAAATGTTGTTTTACATGCCAATATTCGGATTATTCACCATATGGAAATGATATTTTGGTACGATGCTTTGTTATAAAAAGCAAAAAGAGGATTATTTAAAAAGTACATAATTAAAGAGAATATTTTCATTATCTGACGAATGATTATGAAGTTCGTCAGGAAACAGATCTCTGTATGGAATATGATATCCGGATAAAATGTGAAGGTTATCGGGGATTTGTGGAGGGCGTTCAAGATGTTGAGTTACCATAAATTCGAGAAAATATACAGATCTTTTGTTGTTTCACGGTAAAACTGACTACATTATGTTTCACGTGAAACATTGATACCAAATATAGTGATTACATAAATTTGTTTCACACATGTATCTTTTTATTAGAGAATAATAGATATAGAAGTCAAAATATAGAAGAACTAAAACTTTTACGAAGGGGTATCAAAGAAGTGAATATTGATGAAATTAAGAAAAAACTGTATCGAAAGGCTGTTATTTTTCATACCGGTGGTTTCAAACCAACGAACGAAATCGGAGAAAGTTGGATCGGATGTATAAAATGGAAACGATCCGGTGATACGATCCCGAAAGATTCGGATGGGACAGAAATGTTGCCCTTAGCTTGTATTTTCATGAATACGCTGGAATATGTTCCGGAGGAGATCAATGGAACAAAACTCTGTAATATTTTTATTTCTCCGAATATATATGATCATCTGATGGATATGGAAGGTTATTATCATGTTACGATGATCGATACCATAGATGATCTGGAAGAATGTTCCTGGGTGAATTCGGACATAAAGGCATTCCCGTTGAAACCGGAATTGGTGGAAGATGATGCACCGCAATGGGACGGTGGTATGGATCCGGAGTTGGAAGATGCGGTCATTGAATTGGAAAATAATGAGGAAGTAGATTATTACGAAGATATTCATACCAAGAATTATTCTATGCATAAAGTAGGAGGGTATCCTGCTTATATCCAATCCGGAGACTGGGATAAGGATTATGAATTTATTATGCAGATTTCTTCTGATGAAAAGGCAGAGCTGAATATTGTGGATAGCGGGAGTTTTTATTTTTTCTATAGTAAAAAATTGGATCGGTGGGAAATGCAGTGTGATTTCTTTTGAGGCCAGATTCGGTAGTTTTTTCAACTTAAACTGCGATAGTACATCGAATTTTGGTTTGATCATTCACTTGTGTTTCCATAATATTTTTGAAAATTCTCATATATAAGTGTTTCACAATAAAGTAACACTATATAATGTTTCACGTGAAACATACAGCCAAGATATAGGGATAACATAAATTTGTTTCACATATATATGAATATGAAATAATTACAATATATAGATCTGGAGAAAATATGAAAAGAAAACTACTGATGAACGCTCTTAATATGATCATTCTGATCCCACTTACTTTTTCATTAAGTGGTTGTGAGGACCTGCAGAAAATCATTCCTGAGCAGATTATTTCTGAAGAAAATGGTGAAACGAATTCAAAAAATGAGGATCTGCAGCTGAAGGAGGAAGAGTTGATCGGTCGTTGGTACCTTCGTGTGAATGTTGGTCCTCAGTGGATGGGATTCGAATTTTATCCCGACGGATCATGGCTTGCGATCATCGATAATGAATGGAAGCGTCCTGAGTTGATAAAAGAAGAGGATCTGTCCGGAACTTGGGATTATATTACGGACGGCTGTTTTGAGATTTATAATAATGAGCATATATTGATGGATCAAATTTATCCGCAAAAGAAACCCATCAGCCAAACTGCTTCATTTACCATCAAAAATTATAAAGTATATGGTAATGAGGGTTATTATCATTATGAAAAGAATGAAATATCAACAGATCTTGGCCAGAGAATGGCAGAATGTTCCGGAAGTTGGATTTTCCCGAATGGTGCAGTATTAAAAATGGAACAGGAAGGAACTTGGAATTTATATGATGATACGGATACATGGCTGTTTGGTGGTCGCTGGATCATAGAAGGTCGCGGATATCCAACCCATATCCGAATGCATAGTCCGACAGGAGATAACGGAAATAACAGAGTATGCTATGCAATCTTGGATGATGATGCTTCCGAAACACCGATGCTGGAAACGGAGTGGGTTTCCGACCTTACGGATTTTACCGGAAGTGATGTGATATTGTATAAAAAAGCAGAATAATTCTGAATTATGTAAAGTACTAAGATTGTTTCACATCACAAAATCACTATATAATGTTTCACGTGAAACAATTATACCAGATATAGGGATAACATAATTTTGTTTCACATAGTGATCTGAAATGCGAGTAATATAGACTTACCACGGGGACGGTTCTCTGGCTGAAAACCAGCCTGAGAACCGTCCCCGTGGCCGTTCCATTGTTTTATTTTATATGTTATAATCGAATGAGGTAACCAAAAAAAGGATCGCGTATCAGCGGTGGTGACAGATCAGGGAAGCGATACCGGTATCTTATGGAGGGATAGCAATGGAAAAATCGAAAGTGTATTTTACGGATTTCCGGACCGTGCTGGGAGTGAGCCTTCCGGCGAAGCTGCAGAAGCTGATCCGGATGGCGGGCATCGGGACCATCGATATGGATGGCAAGTTCGTAGCAATCAAGATGCATTTCGGAGAGCTGGGTAACCTGGCTTATTTAAGACCGAATTACGCAAAAGCAGTGGCGGATGTGGTAAAGGAAAACGGCGGTCTCCCGTTTTTGACCGATTGTAACACGCTCTATCCGGGGTCCCGCAAGCATGCGCTGGAGCATCTGGATTGTGCCAATATCAATGGTTTTAATACCATCACGACCGGATGTCAGATCATTATTGCGGACGGTCTGCGTGGAACGGATGATATCGAAGTGCCGGTGCCGAATGGCGAGTACTGTAAGGAGGCCTATATCGGGCGTGCTGTAATGGATGCGGATATCGTGATCTCCCTCAATCACTTCAAAGGTCACGAGATGGCCGGCTTCGGCGGTGCGATCAAAAATATCGGTATGGGCTGTGGCAGCCGTGCCGGCAAGATGCACCAGCACAACAGCGGACAGCCGCATGTGATCGAAGAAAAGTGTAAGGGCTGCCGCAGATGTACAAAGGAATGCGGATCCAATGCGATCGTCTATAACGGCAATAAAGCTTGGATCGATCCGGACAAATGCAAAGGCTGCGGACGCTGCATCGGCGCTTGTGCTTTTGATGCGATCGAAAACAATAACTGGGATGCGGCAGCACTGCTGGGCAGAAAGATGGCGGAATATACGGCAGCTGTTGTTCACGACAGACCGTGCTTCCATATCAGCCTGATCACGGATGTTTCTCCGAACTGTGACTGTCATGGCGAGAATGATGCGCCGATCCTGCCGGATATCGGTATGCTGGCATCCTTTGATCCGGTAGCACTGGATCAGGCGTGCGTGGATCTGTGCCAGAAAGCTGAGCCGATCCGCAACAGTCAGCTCGGGGACAATATGGCCAGTGAGCATTTTCATGACCACGGGGATGTATGGCACAACAGCAATCATAATGTATCCTGGGTGGAGACCCTGGAGCATGCAGAAAAGATCGGCATTGGTTCGAGAGAATACGAGTTGGTAACGATGAAATGAATATAGAAACAAAGATCAAACTTTGCGGGATGATGAATCCGCCGGATGTGATCACGGCAATGGATCTGAAGGTAGACTATGTCGGCTTTATCCTGTCGGAGGGCTTCCGGCGTACCATCCCGTTTGGCACATTTTGTGAGTTGGAAAGTTATTTGCAAGGCAGCAGTGTGAAGAAAGTCGGCGTATTTGTCAATGAGCCGATCGAAGGCATCATGGAGTATTATGAGGAGAGTCTGGATGTCATTCAGCTCCATGGACAGGAAGATGCGCAGTATATCAGGACGCTGCGGCAGCATACGAAAAAACCGATCATCAAGGCATTCAAGATCACTTCCGCAGAAGATGTTCAGATGGCAAATGAAAGTATTGCGGATTATGTGCTGCTGGATTCCGGTACCGGCACGGGGAAGACCTTTGACCATTCTCTGATCGAAGGCATTGACCGTCCGTATTTTCTGGCCGGAGGATTGACGGCACAAAATGTGAAAGAGGTGATACAAAGTCTGCATCCCTATGCTGTGGATGCCAGCTCATGCCTGGAAACCGATGGACGAAAAGACAAAAGCAAGATGACAGAATTTGTGCGTGCGATCCGCTCGTAAGATCGCAGGTACCGACAACAGAGAGGGGCCGCTATGGATTTTCAGATTTGGTGGTCTCCCTTTTTTCTTTGATCTGATGAACACCTCTCACAGCCTTGCTCAGAATATAAACCGGCTGCTGTTTGATAAAGATGCCCTTTACAGGGATGAAACAAAAAAGTTACTGGAAGCAACGCTCAGTGAATCGTCTGTGTATGATCAGATACTTTCAAAACTGGCGTTTTCAAAGTATGGGATAAAAAAAGCCAGGTTACAGGAAGAAATAAACGCATCTAACGGAACATACGGGAGAGCAATACAGGATCTTCTGGACTGTGGTTATATAATAGAGTATAAGAAAAACTATGAGGAGTATAATCCTTTGTATATCCAGCTCATGGATCCCTTTTTGTTGTTCCATTATCATTATCTTTCGAAAGAAAAAAGAATTGACTGTTATGGGGATCTGATAAGTGATGCGGGAAGATATGATAATTGGAGAGGTCAAGCATTTGAGATACTGTGTTTCAATAATGTGCATAGTATAAAGTCGGTGCTAGGGATCAGCGGTGTGAAGACGGAGTGCTATCCATGGTATAACTCTGCGGATGAAAAAAATGAGCGTGCGCAGATAGACATGGTGATTGAAAGGGCTGATAATATAACAAACTTGTGTGAGATCAAGTATACAAATAAACCCTTTGAGATAGATGCCGGCTATGAGAAGCTGCTCCTAAGGAAAAGGGATGTTTTTAAGAAGAAAACCGGAACCTCACAGGCATTGAAGATAATTATGATCTCTGTAAACGGATTGTCAGGAACGGCCTATACTTCTTATATATCTGATGTGATAACCCTGGATGATCTGTTTGAAGGGTAGATCAACAGAAATTGGAAGAATTCCGGGGAAACGGAAAGAAATGTTGATATCAGTATGCTGTTTTTGGAAGGAGATATACCTATGAGTATTTTGATCAAAGATACTACCAGGGAGGAACGAGAGCGCATCGTTGCGGAATCCATCGGAAATGTGAACGGAGCATGTGACGGCTGCGCCAGCGGATTGGCGGAGATGTATCAGGACTATATTGACGGGAAGCGTGAGATACGGGATATCAATATGTCTTTTAAGGCAAACTATGAGTCCGGCGATGACGGCCCGACAAAGAGCAGTTGCGGATATGTTTCCTGATAACGCGGGGATGCTTATGAAAAGGAGCTTTGAGCATGGGCAGAACTTTATTTTTTGATCTGGATGGCGTGTTACTGGATACGGAACCGTTATACCGGCGTTTTTGGATGGAGGCTGTTGTAAAGTGCGGCTATGAGATGCGGGAAGAAGAAGCGTTGTCTTTGCGCAGCCTGGATGCATCACTGTCAAGAGCCTGGTTTGAAAAGCGCTATGGATCGGATATTTACGATACCGTGCGTGAGACCAGAAAGCAATTGATGGAAGCGTATCGTGACGACCATAAGATACAGGCAAAAGCAGGGGCAGCCGAACTGCTGCGGGAGATGGCGGAGAAGAGTATCCGTTATTTTATCGTGACCGCTTCTCCGTTATCCCGTGTGGAGCGCTACAAGAAGGATGCGGGACTTGAGATCGATCCGGCGCTGGTGATCTCGACCAAAACCATCTCCCGGGGGAAACCGTACCCGGATGTCTATCTGGAAGCACAGCGGATCGCCGGCTGTGCCCCGGAGGAATCGGTTGCCATCGAGGATTCTCCCAATGGCATCCGCAGTGCCAAGGCTGCCGGCTGCTACACCGTGATGATCCCGGATCTCACACAGCCTACAGAAGAAGACTTGCAGTACTGTGACCGGGTGCTGAAAGATTTATCGGAGATACTCACATTAACAGAATAACCTATTCTTTTATCGGATCAAATCGTTATAGGAGAGCGAAACAATGAGTAACAAGAAAAACGTATTTATCACCGGAGCGACTTCCGGTATAGGTTCCGAATTTACTGCTTTTTTTGCAAAGAAAGGCTACCGCCTGATCCTGACCGGAAGGCGGACAGACCGGTTGTTACAATGGAAGGAAAAACTGGGCGAAGACTGCCGGATCATAAAGACGGATCTTGCAGAAGAACAGCAGTGCAAGGATCTGTTAAAAGAGATCGAAAAGGATCGGATCGATATTTTTATCAATAATGCGGGGTTTGGTACTGCAGGAAATTTCTTTGAAACGAATCTGGAAAAAGAGATCTCCATGATCAAAGTGAATGACCTGGCAATGCACATCCTGTTCAAAGGCGTACTGGCCAAAATGAAGAAACAGGGAAGCGGAACGATACTGAATGTGGCTTCTTCTGCAGGGCTGCTTCCGGCAGGTCCGTTTATGGCGACCTATTACGCGACAAAAGCTTATGTGACATCGCTGACGAAAGCAGTTGCAACGGAACTGAAGGAAAGCGGCAGCAGGATCTATGTCTGCTGTTTGTGCCCGGGGCCGGTAGATACGGAGTTTAATGAACATGCGGATGTTATCTTTGCATTAAAGGGAATTTCCGCAAAGCAGTGTGTTGCAGAGTGTCTTAAGGGCATGAAAAAACGCAGGACGGTGATCATCCCGACAGCGCGGATGAAGCTGGCCATCGCTTTTCAACATTTTCTTCCGGAGCCGGTTTTGTTGAAACTGATCGCGGGGCAGCAGAAGAAAAAGAGTTATGGAAAATAAGCTTCCGTTAATTTCACGGGCGATCTTTCTTGGCTGTCATAATGGTATCGTAGCAAAATATAGGATACGCATATGGCAGAAAGGAGCAAAAAGCTATGGAAAGAAAGAGTCTTGTGGAAGTATTGAACTGCCGGAATAAAGGAATCGCAGCAGGTATGGAGGAGGATTACTGTTTTATGGAAGACAGGAAAATAAAAGTCTACGACCGGAATGCGCAGGGAGAAATCGATTATCGTAAGAAAGAAGTGGAGCAGCATCTGGAAAACATACGGCAGATCTTAAGCGGTCATGCCGGAAACTTATATGCAGGTCTTTTGGATGAGAGCGGAAAGATCGATGCTGCAAAACTGGATACTATGATCGATGATATGATAGGGGCACTGATCCGTTATCGCAAAAATTTCGGAGAAAAAGCCCTTTCCAAAAAGCAGGAAAAATGGTATCGGAGCTATCTTTATCTTGCGGTCACGGGTCCCAGGGATATTGACTGGAATGTGATCATCGGCAAGTATTATTCCGAGAAAAAATTTTCGGATATCTATAAGTATACAGATCTGCAAATGGACAGAAAAGACTTGTATGAGCTGATCTGGCGGGAGACGCATTCCTGGAGTATGCCGGGAGATGAGGAAGAAAATTTTCTCTATACCTTGAAAGATGCCATGGAAAGCCTGACCGGAAAAGATATCCGATGCTTTTATACAAAAGAGGAAAAAGCCGTATTGGAAGAATTGCAGCCCATACTTGATTATGGCTGGGTAGATGTACCGGAAGATATGGACATCCGGACCTTTCTGGAAGAAGTAAAACAGAATAAGATCAAGATTGAAACGGGCGTAAGAACGAAAGAAGACTTTATAAAATATCTGATCGAGACCGGACAATTCAACATAGCAGAGCCAAAAGAAGAGGAAGAAGACGACGAATACGAATATGTGGATCCCGCAGATCAGCAGGAAATGTGGGAGCAGCATGAGAGAGAAACGGAAGAAGAGATCGCAGACAGCATAAATGCCTGGCTTTCGAGACTTCCGGAGGAGCACCGTTTCGAAAAAGAATATCTGTATTTTCGCAGGAATTATCTGTCGGTGGATCGCAGCGGTTTCCGTGCGGATATGGAGCATCTGGTGGATGCCTATCTGTATGAGCAGGGAAGGACGGCCTATTCGCTGGGCGATAACTACGGCATCGTAGATAACGCACTTTCAGTTGCTGAAGGCCGGATCTATCATGAGATCGTGAGAGCAAGGAATCTCAGGGAGGACGATTGATGCTGCTGGATAACGGTTTTGAGATCCGTGATAAGCATGATCTGATCGATATGCTCTGGCAGGATTATAAGGAGAAGTACGAAGCCGGAAATCCTTCGGACAGCTGCATATACGGATTCCTGAAAAAAGACAATGACCGAAAAGCCGCAGTATTGGCGGCAACGGACGATCTGGAGAGTGTGTCTGCGAAACGGATCAATCTGTATCAGATGATCCGGGCGATCAGCATTGCTTACCGTGAAGAAAGGATCGGTGCGGGGGCGGCACTGATACTTCTTCAGAAGACCATGGATTCCGATAAAAAAGCCGGGAAGCAGGTGAAAGGTCTTTCGGAAGAGATCGTAAGATGTGATTCAAAAGAGCAAAAGAGTATCCTTGCGGAAAAACTGTTCTCAGGAGAGAACGCAATCCTTGCATCCTATCTGGAAAAGCTGCTGGAACGGTTGGTGACGAACTATTTCAATCCGTATGGTTACAGTGTGAATTCGCTGAAAGAAAAAGCACCTGCAAAAGCAGAGGATACGCTTGGTACTGCGTATGAAGCGGAGGAAAAAGAACGGGCACAGCGGGAGATCGAAAGAAAATATCAGGATACGGAAAAGGAAGGATACAAAGATGATATCCGCCTGCTGAACGAATATATCTCCCACATCGGTTCCGATGCAATAGGCAGTGGAAATGCAGCAGATGCCGCGCTATTGGATGATCCGTACTATCAGGAAAAGTGTACGCGTTTGTTCCGGAAGCTTAAGGAAATGGAAAACAAGGATGTGGTAAAAAGCGTTTTTATCCCGCTGGGCTTTCATCCCGGTACCGGCTGTGGTGTTTTTATCCTGGGTAAAGAGGTGCTTCCGGAGGAAAAAGAGCAAGCGGATTGTTCTTTTGCAGTGATCGCCTACCAGTACAGAGAGATGATGGATGGGGAACTGCAGTACTTTATGACTACGGTTCGCTTTGCGGATATACACAGTGCGGTGAAGTATATGCACGACAGCCGCTCCGAACAGTATGATAATTATTATGACAGCTGTACAGAGAATGCCGGTAAAACCATGTATCTTCTGGAACAGCTGCCGGAGGAGCTAAAGGGCTTTATCGACCATACTTCCTATGGCAGGTATACGGAGGCAGACTGGAAGGCGATCGAAAAATACAAAGAGAAGAAAGAAGCAAATTCCGATACAAAGTCTGCTGTTGCGGTAAGCCAAAAACAGGCAGCGGCAAAGGGGCGGAGAAAGCTGCTGCAAAAGTAACCATTTCTTTTCACACGATAGGAAATGCCGTTCACGCGATAACAGAGTCCATCCGACAAAGTATAGCATATACTCACATTATCCGAATAGAAAAAGGAGGATGTGAGCTATGGATACATACAATGTACTATACCGATGGGAAAAAGAACCGTTCTGTATTAAATATGATCTGGCTGAAAAAAACCGCTCAAAATGCGCTTTGATAGTATTATCTGTTATGACCGTTTTGCCGTACGCCTTAATATTTCTGGAGAGCTTTCACATGGAACGGTGGATGGCGAATCTGGCCACTTATCCGTTTCTTTTCTGGATACGCGGGTTTTATCAACGTATCACAGAAGGTGTATTGATCTTTGTTGCCGGCTCGATGTATTTTGCGCCGATGATACTGTTTGCGGTAGTGGTCGACTATCTTCGCGGTACACAGTATTTGAAACGACTGGAAAGACATGGTTATACGATCCCGTATAAGAAAAGTGATTATTCTAATCGTCTGGATCTGTTACCCAGAGACAATAAAAAAATAAGTGCGCATGTGTCTTCCGGCAGTCGGGACAGCCTGCTGTTGTGCAATGTCTGCATCGTCATTGCCATACTGCTTTTGGTTTCTTCCATATTTTTGTTCATTATCGGCAATGGCTACCTGGGAAGGACTCGGTATCTGTTGTTTGCGATCTGGAATGTTTTCACGCTCGTGACCATCGGACTTTCCGTCAGCTATTACTTTGAGAGTGACGATACCAAATACCGGGATGATGTGGAGATCGATCCGAGTCGTAAAGAACGGCGGTATCTGTAAGAAAACAGAATCATAGGCTACCGATCTTTTTTACACGATGGGAAGAGCTGTTCACACGAAACAGATGCCATATTTGCTGTCTGAGTTATTTAATCTTGACAAAGCCTTGGCATATGCTAAAATATATTTTAGTAAAATTAAATTTAGCAAGAGGATGAAGCTATGTTTGTTGGAAGAAAAAACGAGCTTAAAGTTCTTGAAGACACATATAAAAAGCCGGGATTTCAAATGACAGTCATATATGGCCGTCGCAGAATTGGCAAATCCCGTTTAATAACAGAATTTATCAAAGGTAAAAAGGCATCTTATTATGTTGCGAGCAAAACCTCAATAGAGGACAATGTGAAAAAATGGTCTTCTCAAGTGATAGCTGATCTTGCTCCAAACATGGAAGGCCTATCTGTTGATAATTTGGAGGCATTTTTTCGGTTTGTCGGTAATCTTGCAGATGAAGAGAAGATAATAATCGCACTTGATGAGATTCCTTATATTGCTGAAGCTGATGAATCATTTCTGTCAAGGTTTCAGGTTGCAGTGGATACGATATTTGCATCCGGGAATATCTATCTGATCATATGCGGCTCTGCAATCAGTTTTATGGAGAAGGAGATTTTGAACGAGAAAAGCCCATTGTTTGGGAGACGAACAAATCAGATTTTCTTACGACCATTTAATTATATTGAATCTGCTGAGTTTGTTCCAAGGTATAATGCTGAAGAGAAAGCAATTGTATTTGGTGTTACCGGTGGAGTCGCAAAATACCTGACACTTTTTGATGATGAGCTCACATTGGATGATAACCTGATCAGGAATTTCTTTACAACATCGGGATATTTATATGAGGAACCGATGAATCTTCTTATACAGGAGTTTAGAACTATCAACACTTACAATACCGTTATCGAAGTATGTGCCGGTGGAGCCAATAAAGTAACTGAGATTGCTGACAAGGCACACGTTACAACTGCGGCGCTATCGTATGTTTTGAAGAGTTTACATACAGTGGGTATTATCTCTAAGATCACGCCTATGACCGAGAAAGAGAACAATAGGCGAAGTGTTTACGAAGTGACAGATAACATGTACCGGTTCTGGTATTCCTTTATTCCGGGAGCGAGAGCTGCAATTGAGATGGATCGTGGTGAGGTCTTTTATAAAAACTATGTAAAAGATAAGATCCATTCCTTTATGGGTAAAGTTTTTGAAGATATGTGCAGGTATTACACCCTGTCACAGGGATTAGATGGTAATCTGAATTGTATTGTTACAAATGTAGGTAGCTGGTGGGGACCGGGGCATGATCATATACCTACGGACATTGATGTAGTTGGAATTGATAATGTTAATAAAAAGGCTGTACTGGGAGAGTGCAAGTTCAAAAATGAAGTGATTGATAAGGAAGTATACGAAGCCCTGATGGACAGACGCGGCCTTATCGACAAACGGTATGAGGAAGTAGAGTTTTTGCTATTCTCCCTATCCGGTTTTTCAAAATGGGTACAAGAAAATGCCCAATCAGACAAAATTAGACTTATTACATTAGAAGAGTTGTATAATTAGCTGAGCAACAAAAAGAAAACATAGAGAGTTGCGGGAAGGAATAGATGAAACAATTATGGGTGGATATAAAATATGGACAGATGTAGATGATCTTCTTGAAAAAGGGATGGAGCAGGGGGATGAGCTTCGCCTGATCAGGCAGGTGTGCCGTAAACTGAAAAAAGGCAAATCTGTTGAGCAGATTGCGGATGAGTTGGAGGAGGAAGAGGCTCGCATTCAGGTATTGTGCGATGTAGCAAGTGAGTTTGCACCGGAGTATGATGAAAGAAAGATCCTGGAAGCAGTGATGCAGTTGGAGAGTGTGTAGATATGGGGTAATATGCGGAGCCGATCATTGTAAAATAATCAGAGGAAAAGAGTGGCGTTTTATGCCGCTTTTTTTAAAAAAAATGGGGGTATTAGTTATGCTACTGTTTTCAACCGTTTTGCCGATCAGTGATGCATTAACACCGGATTCCTTCATCCGACTGGTAAAGGAATGGAATGATAGCAGTGAATATGCGGAAAACATCATCCCGGATATCCATTGGAATGGGGAAAGCGATGTCCGTTTTGGAAATGAGGATGTGTGGATGCGCATCCTGGAGTATAAAAAGAAGGGGATCCTTGCAGTCCGTTATGAGAAGAATGCAAAAGACGGACGTATCTGGGATTCGGATTATATCGTAGACTTTCAAAAGCGGAAAATATGTATCCGTCTGGATCGCAGCTTTGATGAAGAAGCGATCATCACATCACGCACGTTTTCGACCCCTCATATACTCACGCTTCTGATCAGGGGCGGATATATCGATGCGGATTGCGGAGTAAAGATCATGCGGGATCCGCTGTATGTCGGCGCAGAAGATATACCGACGATGAAAGAGATCTTTCGGGGCTTAAAGCACTGCCGTCTTCCTGTTGTATATGTATCGAAAACGTTTGCCGGAAAGGATCCTTTGGATGTCAGCTTCCTGGCCAGTCGTTTGAAAGGGGCAGCTCATGTAATGGTTGCGGAGTCTGCTGCTACAGGAAGATTGTTTCGCAAAGAATGCAGCGGAAGATGTGAAAAAGACGGAGATGCAGGTATCTACTTTCTGTCCGGAAAGCGAGGATGTAAAAGGTTTTCCTACAGATCGTTTACAGGTCGGGAGGAGCAGTATCTGGATGCCGTAGTCAGATATGTGATCGAATACGGAAAGATGCAGGCAGTAGACCGGCTATATACCTGGCAGGGTGTTGAGCAGGAAATCCTGAATGAACGTTTGCATCTGCAGCACGAGGAACGTCTGGCTGCGGAACAAAAATGTGCGCAGGCGATGAAGGAGAGGGACTCTGCAAAAAACGAAGCGGAAGAAGTTTTCCAGTCTTTTGCAGAGGAGATCGATACTCTGCAGACACAGGTAGAACACTATAGACGACTGAGCGAAGCAACACAACAGGAGAGAGATGGCCTGAGAGCAAGGATGCACCAGGCAGATACGCTGCCGCTTCTGTATATGGGAGACGAAACCGAGCTGTACGAAGGAGAGATCAAAGATATCCTTCTTTCGGTATTGGTTGACGCCTGCAAGAATGTCCCGGCAGGCAGCCGCAGGGCAGATGTGATCGATGATATCATACGGAAGAATGGCTATCAGCATCTGGCGGAAAAGCTGGAGAAGCGGATCAAGGAGCTATTCCGCGGATATAAGACAATGAACGGTGCCATGCGGCAGGAGCTGCAGGCGATGGACTTCACTATAACCGAGGATGGCAGCCATTACAAGCTGACCTACCATGGGGATCCACGCTATATGACTGTGATGGCCAAAAGCGGCAGCGACTGGAGAGAAGGGAAGAATATAGCAGCACAGATCATAAGGGATATGCTGTAAAGAGCAGATTATAGGTGGGGCTAGATTACAAAATTAATATAGGAAGGGGATGAGAGTGACATTATGAGTCACTCTCATTTTGTATAATGAAAAAAGAAAGCAAACAGAATTAATAACGAGAAATGGATGCCAATGAGAGAATTGAAAACATATCCGGCATATTAATGGATGGAATAGGGATATCAGAAGAACATATTTCGGTTTTTATATGTGACCTGATTGAGTCTCTGGAGTTTTAGGAATCTGATCTTGGCTACGATAAGACTGGATAAAGAAATCATTACGGGCTTGATCAAAGCAATCAATTAGATTTTGTAAAACAATCTATTATATAGATTGATAAATAAAACAGCCGGAGACAATAAAGCTCCGGCTATTTCGTTTTTTAAAAAGCATATTGACAGGCAGGCCATCTGTGCATATAATACGGCTGTGACAAGAAATGTGAATTCTGAATATCAATATTTCAGAGGCGATTCTGCCAGACATTCACAAAGAACAGAGTAAGCCGATAGTTAGAAGAAGGTTGCATACACATTCATCCTGAGGTGACATCTTTTACTGTCGGTAAAACCGAAAGGAGATGTATTATGGCAAGAAAAAGATGGGATGAACTGGATCTGATGGACAATGAGTTGATGAACATTGTTGCTTCGGATCCGAATGTAGGGGTACCTTTCTGCAAAAGGGTGCTGAGTGTGCTGCTGGAAAAGGAGATCGGAAATATTCGCGTGAATGTACAAAGGTTTATTCCCGGAATCAATTCAGAGAAAAGAGGTGTATGTCTGGATGTGGAGGTAGAGCAAGAAGAACTTTTGGGCGAAGACACAAAGGTGACAGAAGTGTATGATCTGGAACCCCATCGTGCGGACAGGACGGATGATTACCCAAGGATGATGCGGTTTCGTCAGGCAAAGATTGATGGCAGGGGAATGCAGAAGGGTGATAAGAAGTTTAAAAATCTTCCGGATCTGTACATGATCCTGATCACAGATTTTGATCTGTTTGGAGATAATCAGCGATTGTATACCTTTCGGCATCAGTGTCAGGAGGTTCCGGATCTTTCCTATGAGGACGGATTGAGGATCATCTATTTCAATACAAAGGGCACGAAAGGCGGTAGCCAATCCATTCAAAATATGCTAAACTATCTTCAAAAGAGCGATGAAGTTTCAGTGGTAGATGAAGCGACGAGAGAGATAGACGGCTATGTTCGGGGAATAAGGACTAACCCGAAAGCGGAGGAGGCGTATATGACGATCGGCGATATCATAGACAGGGAAGTAGAAGAAGCGGTAGAAAATACTACCAGACAGGTCAAAGTCAATGCTATTCTGGAACTGCTGGAAGATGCAGATGGGGAAATTTCGGATGCTTTGAAGGGTGAGTTATCATCGGTGACAGATTCGGAACAGTTGAAAAGACTCCTTAAAATGGCTGCGAAAGCAGATAGTGTAGTTGAGTTTGAGCAAAGGATGAAAGAAATCCGGATGCAATGATAAAAAGCATCAATGCGAAGGTTTTTCTTCAAATTTCCTCTTGCAAAGAAAAAAGGAAAGTGGTAACATTCAGTCTATAATTTTATATTTTTGAAATGCAGTGAAGGAGACTCTCATCATGGGAGGCAACAGAGAGATTGCGCCACCGACTGAAAGCGCGATTGGCAGGAAGTGATGAAGGGAACGCTCCGGAGCAGATGATTCGAGAGGCAGATGCCTGTTAGGGTTGTACGGATCCCGCCCGTTATGCGGTCAGAGAGAGATCATATAGAAAAGATCTATATGGTTTAATGCGGGTGGTACCGCGGATTTCAGAGCAGATCAAAATTCGTCCCGGAATATACATAAAATATGTATATTTCGGGTTTTTTATTTTATGTTTTACTATGGCAAGGAGGATGGAAATGAAACACACAGACATCAAAGAAGTATTTGCAAATCCCGCCTTTGGGCAGGATGTAACGGTGTGCGGCTGGGTACGTACATCCAGAGATTCCAAGAATGTGGCATTCCTGGAGCTGAATGACGGAACGAGCCTGAAGCACCTGCAGATCGTGCTGGATAAGGCAGAGGGAAAAGAATTTCCGGCAGAAGCATTGAAGCTGGGCACTTCCTTAAAGGTAACCGGTAAGCTGGTGGAAGGCCGCGAGAGTGTACCGGAGATCAATGCAGGCGAGATCGTAGTGCTGGGAACCTGCCCGGCAGAGTATCCGCTGCAGAAGAAGCGCCACACGCTGGAGTTTCTACGTACCATGCCGCACCTGCGCGGACGTACGAACACATTCAACGCTGTTCTGCGCGTGCGTTCCGTACTGGCAGCAGCGATCCACGAGTACTTCCAGTCCCGTAACTATGTATATGTAAATACACCGCTGATCACCGGCAGCGACTGCGAAGGTGCCGGCGAGATGTTCCAGGTAACGACTATCGGCTATTCCGATCAGTACAAGAATGCTGAGGAATACTACGCAGACGATTTCTTCGGAAAGAAAGCAGGTCTGTCCGTATCCGGTCAGCTGGAAGGCGAGATGGCAGCGATGG
>JAFXQR010000157.1 GCA_017526985.1 Lachnospiraceae bacterium | reverse complement strand
TGCTGCTGAGAAGTCAGTTGTTGGCATGGTCATGAACGACGCTAAGGATAAAATTGACGAAAAGGCACGCGAGGAGCAGGAAAAAGCCGAGGAAAAGAAAGAAGAGGAAGAAAAACAGGAAAAGATAGAAGCGGAGCGAGCGGAGAAAAAGGCTATTCAGGAAGCTCTGGCGGAAGGGACCAAAGATGCGGTACAGGAAGCGGAGAAAGAGAGCAGACGACGGGAAGGCGATCCCCTTGATCTGACGGATGTATTGGGAAGTGATCCTACGCAAAGGATTGAGAATGCCGGTAACGTAAATGCTGCACTTGACGAGCTTAAGAATAAGATGGCCCTGATCGATGCAGATCTGAAGGGAATAAAGATCGATGAGACGGTATAATACCACTCGCATTGGGGATTTTTTTAAAGCCTTTGAATCTACGGTTCGGGGGCTTTTTTTATTGCTGAAAGGAATCATATTTCCGGGTAGACCAGGGGGATAATGAAAATTATATAACAGTTGTTTTTGTGGCCCTATAAGAATATAATTATGTGTTAGAAAGCGTGGGCCTAAGAGTATAAAATAAGGAGAAAATGATGAAACGGGACGTATCTGATCCGGCTCTTTTTGATAAATATCGTGAAGGAAACAGGATCGAAGTAAATAACAGATGCGGGAGGTCAGAAGGATGAATGAAAAAAGAGAACACCTTGGAAGCCGGCTTGGATTCATCATGCTGAGTGCGGGATGCGCGATCGGTTGTGGAAATGTCTGGAAATTTCCGTGGATGACAGGGGAAAACGGTGGTGGAGGTTTTGTTCTTATATATATAATCTTTCTGATCCTGTTAGGTCTTCCGACAATGACCATGGAATTTGCAATGGGAAGAGCGTCTCAGGCAAGTGCTGTCAGGATGTATAAAGAATTACAAAAACCTGGAAGCAAATGGAGTATCCACGGTTATTTTGCTTTGGCGGGCAATGTTGCGCTGATGTCTTTTTATACGGTTGTTACCGGATGGATGATCTATTATTTTATAAAATTTGTTACGGGAAGGTCATCGGATCTTGGCTTTGGAAAAATGATATCGGATCCGGCGGTTAATATCGTTTACATGTTAATAGCTGTTATTATCGGTTATGGTGTATTGTGCTTTCAGCTTCAGAAAGGATTGGAAAGGGTTACAAAATATCTGATGGTCATCCTTTTGTTCCTGATGCTGATCCTGGCCGGGCATAGTTTCTTTCTTCCGGGAGCTAAGGAAGGATTGCGCTTCTATCTTATTCCGGATTTTTCAAAGATTAACGGCAGTGTAATTGTTTCAGCCATGAATCAGGCTTTTTTCTCGCTTAGTATAGGCATAGGCGCGATGGCGATATTCGGCAGTTATATCGGTAAAGAAAGAAGTCTTTTAGGGGAAACGGTAAATGTAATTTTTCTGGATACTTTTGTTGCAATCATAGCAGGCTTCATAATCTTTCCCGCCTGCTTCACATTTGATATCGAGGTAAATGCAGGTCCGTCTTTACTTTTTGATACTATGGCAAATGTTTTCAACAATATGAAGGGCGGAAGAATATGGGGCAGTTTATTTTTCCTGTTTATGGTATTTGCAGCATTTTCAACCGAGCTGGGGGTTTTTGAAGGAATCCTTGCGAGTGTGCGTGAATTGACGGGGTGGAAGCGCCCGAGGGGATGTATTGTCTGTGGCATAGTCATAGCATTACTGTCTTCGACTACGGCTTTGGGATATAGTGTATTCCATTTTCAGCCTTTTGCTCAGGGAAGCGCCTGGCTGGATTTTTGGGATTTTATAGTCAGTACCAATCTTCTTCCGATCGGGGCGTTTGTTTTCAGTATTTTTTGCTGCAATAAAGCCGGGTGGGGTTGGGATGCCTTTGTGACTGAAGCAAACAGCGGAAAAGGTCTGAAGATACAAGGATGGATGAAGCCCGTATTTCAATATCTCGTTCCGATATTGATCTTATGTTTATACATCTATGGGCTCATAACATTTGATTGGAAATAATGCACTTTTGAGGAAATCGGATCATTACCTGATGAAGGAGTGGGAGCGGAATGCGTAATATGAAAAAATGGAGACGGATGCTGATACTGCTGTTCATGTTGATGACTGCGGTCTGTACCGGATGCGGAGTAAAGAGAGAAGAGAAAAAAGATCTGCCGGATGCGGATATTCCGGCTGAGGAGGTTCACTGGGAGGATTATAACGGGAAACGGATCGGTGTGCTTACCGGTACGTTGATGGAGGATGCAGCAGTTACTTATTTTCCGGAAAGTGAGTATTTCTATTTCAACAGTTACCAGGACTGCAACGCAGCATTGCTTTCCGGTAAGATCGATGCATATCTGGGAGATGAGCCGATGTGTAAGTCGGTACATTTTGAGCAGCCGGAGATCAACTATATCCATGACCGTATCACGAATCAGGATTACAGTTTTGCATTCCGGAAGAATGATGCTCAAAGCGCGGCGTTATGTGCTGAGTTGAATGATTATCTTGCCAAGGTTCGTGCAGACGGCACCCTGCAGGAGATCGATGATATATGGATGGGCATTGATGAGGACAAGAAGGTCGTAGATATGAGCGGTCTTAACGGAGAGAATGGGACGATCCGAGTGGTGACCACTTCCGTAGACATGCCCTGGTCCTATATCAAAGAGGGAAAAAATGTGGGATATGACATCGATCTGATCGTGCGTTTCTGCAGGGACCGAGGTTATGCGCTGGAGATCGGGGATGTGGATTATGCGGGGCGTATCCCGGCAATCCAATGCGGTAAATATGACTTTACCACGGATATGAACGTAACACCGGAACGCTCGGAAGAAGTGCTCTTCAGTGATCCGGTCTGCACCGGAGGAATTGTACTGGCAGTTCTTACGAAAGACGCAGGTGCGACCGGTGAAGCGGTATCTGCAGCAGGGATTCCCGAGTATAAGACCTTTGATGATCTGAACGGCAAGACAATCTCTATGCTGACCGGGGCGCCGTTTGAAGAACTGATCTCTTCGAAAGTTTCGGATGTAAAGGAATTCACCTATTTTACCACGATGCCGGATATGATGCTGGCGGTGAAAACCGGTAAAAGCGATGCCGGTTTTATGAACAATGCGGTGGCGGTACTTGCGGCAAATCGCAATCCCGAGCTGGCTGTTTTTCCAAAGAGCCTGGGAGAGACGGCGTTCGGACTGGCATTTGCCAAAGGCGATGGGCGTTGTGCGGAATGGCAGGCGGCATATGATCGTATCCCGGAGGAGACAAAGAACGCCCTTTGGGAAAAATGGACCGGTGCGAATGACAGTGCCAAAACGCTGCTGCAACAGGATTGGCAGGGAGCCAACGGTACCGTAAGAGTGGCAGCCTGTGATGCGTTGGAACCGATGAGCTATGTCGGGCAGGATGGCAGCCTTCTGGGGCTGGATGTCGAGACGATCCTGCTGATCGCGAAGGAGCTGGATGTTCACGTAGAATTTACACCGATGGATTTTTCGGCGGTATTGTCTTCGGTAGGTTCCGGAAAGGCGGATATCGGCTGCGGCTCTATCGTGATCACCGGAGAACGGAAAGAAACCATGGATTTTGTGGAATACCTTCCGGCGTCGTATGTGCTGATCGTGCGATCACAGACGGAAGAGGCTGTGGATCAGACCTTCTCAGGCAGATTGAAGGACAGCTTCCGTAAGACGTTTCTGAGGGAAGATCGCTATAAACTGTTCCTGCAGGGAATAGCCACCACACTGGTTATCACGCTGCTTTCTGTATTGTTTGGAACGGCGCTTGGCTTTTTGATCTATATGGGAAGCCGTAACGGCAATCCGGTGGCGAATAAGATCGCGGGATTCTATGTATGGCTGGTACAGGGGATGCCGGTGGTCGTGCTGTTGATGATCTTGTATTATGTGATCTTTGCCAGAGCAGAGATCAGCGGAACCGTGGTAGCGGTCATAGCGTTTACCATGGTATTTGGTTCGGGGATGTACGGAATGTTAAAAATGGGTGTGGGAGCCGTTGATAAAGGACAGCAGGAGGCGGCGCTGGCGTTAGGATACGGGGATACCTATGCTTTCTTTCGCATCATTCTGCCACAGGCGATACCGCATTTTCTGCCGGCATATAAGGGGGAAGTGGTGGCTCTGCTGAAAGCAACAGCTATTGTCGGGTATATCGCAGTACAGGACCTTACCAAGATGGGAGATATCGTACGTGGGCGTACCTATGAGGCATTTTTCCCGCTGATCGCAGTGGCGGTGATCTATTTTATTCTTGGAGGTGTATTTACTGTGCTGATCGGTCTGGCGGAGAAGATCATTTCTCCGAAACGCCGCAATAGGGGGGATATATTAAAGGGGGTGCGTACGGATGATTGAGATCAGACATCTGAAAAAAGAGTATGATGGAACGACTCCGTTAAAGGATGTTTCACTTACCGTGCATGACGGAGACGTGATCTCCGTGATCGGACCGTCGGGAACGGGAAAGTCCACATTGATCCGTTGCATTAATCTTCTGGAAAAGCCAACTGCCGGACAGATTCTGATAAACGGTGAAGACATCACGGCCAAGGGGTATGATGTAAAAAAAGCCAGGCAGAAGATGGGGATGGTCTTTCAGGCGTTCCATTTATTCGGACATCTGACGGTGATCGAAAATCTGATGATCGCCCCGATGGATCTTTTGAATAAGAGCAGACAGGAAGCCTATGATAAAGGCATGGAGCTGTTAAAACGTGTGGGGCTGGCGGATAAGGCACTGGTCTATCCCGATGAGCTTTCCGGCGGTCAGAAACAGCGTGTGGCGATCGCAAGAACTCTTTGTATGGATCCGGAGATCATCCTGTTGGATGAGCCGACAAGTGCATTGGATCCCACGATGGTTTCCGAGGTGCAGGCTGTGATCCGGGATCTGGCAAAATCGGGGAAGACCATGATGATCGTGACCCACGAGATGAGTTTTGCAAGGGCCATTTCCAATCGCGTTATCTATATGGATAACGGAGGCATCTGTGAGGAGGGAACACCGGAGGATATTTTTGAGCATCCGAAGCAGGAGGCGACACGCCGATTTATCCGAAGACTGAGTATTTTTGAGGCGCAGGTGACCAGCCGGGATTATGATTTTATCGCATTCAATGCGGAACTGGATAATTATCTTTTGAAAAATGATGTGCTATCGGTGGAGAGAAACAGGATCCGGCTGGCAATCGAGGAAACGGTACAGCAGATCGTGCTTCCGCAGCTTGCGGACCCGCAGATCCATATCGTGGCGGAGTATTCTTTACAGGATGGGGGAACAAGGATCGTGCTGCGTTACGGAGGCGAACCTTTTGATATCAGAGATACGGAAAATGAGCTGTCTCTGATGATGCTGAGAGGAATCGCGGAAGAGATCCGCTATTCCTATGAGGATGAAGCAGAACTGAAGAACAGGGTGGAAATTGACATTATGCAGTAGTTTTGAGAAGCATGGAGCTGAACAAAAAAAGAAATGAGCCCCGGTTCTCTTGTAGCGTGTCGAGCGCACGCGGGGTTCGACTCCCCATTTTGCACACAGTATGCTCCGTAAAGATACAAGTGTACAAATATCGCGTAAAGATACTACTTATTGCCAACTGTAAGACGAGGGTGGGAAAGGGGAATATAAATTCAATGGTAAAAATCATTATCCTATATTATTCACCGAATCATTCGGTGGCAAAACCCGTTACTATCACAGCCTGAGAGGCTGTGAATAGTAACCTCTTTCTAAGGTAATCGATTGCAAGATTACGTCCTATAGTGTACAGCCAGGTTTTAAAAGAGCAATCTTGTTTGTCTTTTGGTTTCTTTGTACCAAGCAAAACAAAGGTGTCTTCTGTTAAGTCTTCCGCAACGTTTATATCCCGTACATTACTATATAAAAAATACATTAGGTCATCTTTGTATTCTTTGATGATTTCAATAAGTGCATTCTTATCTTCCTTGTCTCGGAAACGGCGATAGTTTATAGCCCCGTTATCCATATCGCTGCCTCCTCCTTTTTGAATGCATTCATATATTACACGATGATAACATAGAAAACCTCACATATAAAATTGAAGTCAGGATACGCATATCAGTAGAGATATGATGCATTGTTGGGGCGCGATGGATATTGCCGTAGGGTTGTAGATACAAAACAGAGAAGAGGACAGAAATACGCATTATCATACTGTTAAGATTTGTTTTGCTATAAATAGGCGGTGATATAAGTAACGAAAAAAGTAAGAGAAGAATTGTGTAGTATTATATCCAATTACGAGAATGACCGGATCGATATCAAGAGTAGTGTTATAGCTGAATTAGCAAATGCGCTGCAGACAGATCCGGGCGCTGGTGTAGGCTCACATTCTTCCGATTGAATTGCAGATATTCTTCTGATTTGCGTTTTTAACGTGTGCGAAAATGATGAAACACCAAAAACGCACACGTTAAATATTCAAAAGTTTTTACCTTTTCTCATGAAGTCCACAAGATTAATGTGTTCTATACCATTGCGCTTCTGAAGGAGCGAATCGGCAGTGGCAACATATTTTGGGTAATTGTCTTTTATAGATTCAAGAGGTCTGTATTCACGGTCTTCCGTATCTTTTGACAGTGCTATTGTATAAGCAACCTGGACATAGGAATAACGCATCTCATTGTCCCTTAGGATAAAGTCGCATTCCAGTCTCCCGATCCTTCCGACACTTACAGAGTAGTCGTGGGATCTTGCGTATATATATGTGATGTTTTCAAGGACAGGACCGAAATTTATCCTATTATCGGTGTTTTGGACATAATAAAAACCGGTGTCGGACAGGTAGTATTTTTTCTCTCCGCTTAAGGATTTTTTCGATTTCATGTCGAACCTTGGACATTCATATAGAATCTTAGCATCCAGTAAGGCTTTGATATATCGTGCTATTGTTGCCTCGCTGATTGGGGTCCCGGTTTTCTCAATTGATTTCTTAAGACTTTTCAGGCTTGTTGTTGCACCGAAATTATTAATAATATATTTTTGAACGGTTTCAAAAGTGCTTTTATTGCGGATTTTTAATCTTCTTCTGATATCCTTTTCGAAGATTTCATCGATAACGCTTTGTACATATCTGCGTTTTGCAGCCATATTATCAAGAAGTATCGTTCTGGGAAATCCGCCTTCCAATATATAGTTCTGTAACTCTTCCTGACGATCCGGTGCGATCTCTTTTCCATAGAACTTTTTAATGTCTTCATATTCCTCGAAAGAGAGCGGGAACATTTCAAATTCAATATATCTTCCGGTAAGTTTTGTCATAAGCTCACCACTTAAAAGATATGAATTTGAGCCGGTAATGAAGATTGACCATTCGTTTGTTCCGCGAAAACCATTTAGGACAGTCTCAAATCCTTTTACATTCTGTACTTCATCGATAAAAAGATACTTTGTACCGTTTATTGCAGAAACCGATTCGATCAATTGTTCCAGCTGTTCCGGCTTCAGGATCTTGTTATAGTCCTTGCTGTCGAGATCAAAATAAATAATATTCTCCGGAGAAACTCCGGATTCCTTAAGTTCGTAAACAATCGTCTCCATGAGACAGGATTTTCCGCATCTTCTGACTCCGGTGATCACTTTGATAATATCAGTCGCATGATAAAAGTCGCGGATCTTTTTCAAGTAGTTTTCTCGAGGGTACCAATCCATATCATCATTCCTTTCGAAGGTGTTTTCATTCATATGTTATCAAAACCAAGCATCAAAATCAAGTTTAACGTGCGCGATATTGCAAAAATATCATAAATGCAAACGTTAAAATCAACAAGTATGGTGTCGCCATACCTTTGTATGATCTTCGCTATCTTACTTTTTACATAGAGTTCCGTAGAATTGCACAGGCTTCCCGGAGATTGACATATTCTACGGGACCAGAGAAGTCATGATCGCATATCTTAAGGATTTTCAGGATGTATGCAGTAGGTATGGAGTGAAGCTTAATACACATATCGGCAAAGACATGATGCATTGTTGGGGTGCGATGGATATTGCCGCAGGGTTATAGGTACAAGGCAAAAAAAGGGGACAGAAATACGCAAAAAAGACCGCATACAAAAGAGTGCGGTCTTTTTATTGCAGAAGGGGCGATAGAATTAAGATTTATTCGTCAAACATTTTTATTCCATCTATAACTATTTCCTCATAATCCATATCGTCGAGGGTTTTTGAAATCTTCCAATTATTCTGTGTCATAGTGGATATGAACTCATCAGGAAGTTTGAGCATGAATAGATGGCATTTTTTGGCACTTTATGTTATCCTAAAAGATAATGTGGGTTATTATGCGCTTTTGATGTAATCATCTGTAAAAATACGATCAAACGTTTGCATACTAAGGGCTTCTTATTGGACAGCAAAAGTAGTACGGTTGATATAGAATGAATTTATAGTTGAGATTAGATTGGCTCGCACCAGCGAGCATACATTTAGACCATAAACTTCCGATAATTCCGGATTATCAGAAGTAACAAGGGGGTGACCACATGATTCTTCCTAAGAACCAGATGTCAGAGGAAGACATCAAGCTTAATTTCATTACCCCTGCCATTATAGCAAAGGGCTGGCAGGATAAGATCACAATGGAACAGGCGGTACGATTTACTGATGGAAAGATCAACCTTAAGGGGAATCTTGTATCACGCGCTACGCCGAAAAAGGCTGATTATATCCTGTATATCAATGCGAATAATCCAATCGCCATTGTGGAGGCAAAAGATAACAATCATACTGTTTCGTTTGGAATGCAACAGGCAAAGACCTATGCTCAGATGATGCAGATCCCCTTTGCATATAGCTCTAATGGTGATGCCTTTGAGGAATATGATTTCCTTACGGGGAAAGAATGCCAGATTGCCATGGAGGACTTCCCGACACCGGATGAACTGTTCGAACGCTATAAAGCTGAGTCTAATGGCGGTGAAGGTCTTTCAGCTACCGAGGTTGCAATCATCAATCAGCCCTATTACTCCGGTCAGAATACCAATACGCCGAGATATTATCAGAGAAATGCCATAAATAAAACACTTGACGCTGTTGCCAAAGGCCAGGAACGCATTTTGCTTGTCATGGCGACCGGCACGGGCAAGACCTTTACGGCTTTTCAGATAGTGTACAGGCTTCTGCGGAGCGGATTGAAGAAGAAAATACTTTATCTTGCAGATCGAAATATTCTCGTCGATCAATCCATCCAGCAGGACTTCGCACCACTGGCTAAAACCATTCATAAGATAGACTTTTCTAAGGATGATCCCACAACTATATCTTCCTATGAGGTCTATTTCTCATTGTATCAGCAGCTTTCCGGCAGGAGTGAGAGTGATGATGCCGAGGAGGACGGTGAAGAGGCGGTTGCCAAGTTTCAGGCACTCTTTACACCGGAGTTCTTTGATCTCGTGATCGTTGATGAGTGTCACCGTGGATCTGCCAAGAAAGATAGCAACTGGCGAAGAATATTAGAGTATTTCAATAAAGCCACACAGCTTGGCATGACTGCAACCCCGAAGGAAACCAAGTATATCTCAAATATTGATTATTTTGGAGATCCTATCTATACATACAGCCTGAACGAGGGTATCAATGACGGATTCCTTGCTCCCTTTAAGGTTATCAATATAACAACTGACATCGGAGACGGATGGAGACCATATAAAGGGCAGAAAGATATATACGGTAACGAGATTGAAGACAGGATCTATAACAACAGCGACTATGATTATAACATTGTAATTGAGGATCGTATCAATCAGGTCGCATCGGAGATAACAAATTATCTTAAGAGTACGGATCGCATGGCAAAGACCATTGTATTCTGTGCTACGGAAGCTCATGCAGAGCGTATGAGGATAGCCCTTGCCAACATGAATTCCGATATGTGCCAGAAGAATCCGGACTATGTCGTGCGTATCACGGGAAGTGATACCTATGGCAAGTCAAAGCTTGATTATTTCAT
>JAFXQR010000156.1 GCA_017526985.1 Lachnospiraceae bacterium | reverse complement strand
TGCAAGATTTAATAAAGTATAAGTGATGGCAGCCATACCGGAACCGACCGCTACGGCATTTGCTGCACCGTCTAAGGATTTGACACGTTCGGAAAAATAGCTTACCGTCGGATTGCCGACTCTGGTATACAGATAACCTTCTTCCTTATAGGTAAAGAGATTTTCCGCATGCTCCGTATCCCGGAAATCATATGCGGTGGTGTGATAGATCGGCGGTGAAACCGACTGTTTGTTTCCGGCGGGATCATAACCTGCCGAGATTTTTCTGGTATCAAAACCAAGTTCTTTCTTTGCCATTTTTTAATTCCTCCCTAATTCTTTGTAATGTGCTTATTTGCAACGGATCTGAATATGAAACTGATGATGCCATTTGTTCCGTTTACTGTCCATAATCAAAATCCGATCATTGTTATAACTTCAGGCTATAACCGGGCCGCTATAGCTTTTCGCTATAATCGGCATAAAAACTAAGCATAAGACAAATGTATACGGGGATGCTATGATCGTTTTTACTGAACTCGCGGCGGACGGCTGCAGTTCGTAAAATCCGAAAAAGGAAGGAATCCGAAATGAAATCTGAGAAAAAAAACGGAACCTATTTTTTGTCCGTTTTGATGACGATCCTGGGTTTTCTGCTGGCGGCGTTTCTGAATGCAGCAGTACCGCAGAAGGCCGATGTCGTATTTAAACCGCATGAGATTTTCGGCATTACAACTGACAGCAACACTGCGTATCGTTTTGTTCTTGTTCTGCTGAGTCTCTACTATCTGATTCTGGGAATTGTATCCGCGCGGTCGGAAGAGAAGAAGAACAAATATATCCATGCAACAAAGTTCCGCTTTGTTATGGGGCTTCTTTTGTTTCTGTGGGATCTGCTGGGTACGAAACTGCAGGCACTGCCGCAGCCCTTCTTTCCCGGACCCGCCGGTATTATGGAAGCGTTTGTAGCCGAGAGTGATTACATCCTGGAAAACACACTCTACTCTCTGCGTCTTTATATATGTGGTTTTTTCATCGGTGTGGTGACGGGTATCCTCACAGGTATCCTGGTCGGATGGTTTCCCAAGGTGCGTTACTGGCTCAGTCCGATTATGAATGTTCTCGGCGTAATTCCGGCGGTAGCCTGGATGCCGTTTGCGCTTACGATCATGCCGAATCCTTTTTCTGCCGCAGTTTTTCTGATCGCCGTTTCTGTATGGGGACTGGTGGCAACCCTTACCGCTACAGGCGTTCAGAGTACACCCAAAACGCAGTTTGAAGCAGGCCGCGTACTGGGTGGAAACGAAAGGTATCTGGTCTTTCATGTTGCGATTCCGCATGCGTTGCCGCAGATCTTTACGGGGATCACGACCTCCAATGGTTATGCTTTTACCACGCTGGTAATGGCGGAAATGATGGGACAGCCGGGAGGTCTCGGATACTATATCAATGCATCCAAAGTGTGGAGTGCGTACTATAAAGTATTTGCAGCGATCATCGTGATGGCGATCCTTTTCAGCGTGATCACGCATCTGATCGAACTGTTGCAGAAACGGGTGCTGCGCTGGCAGGAGGGAGTCGTAAAATGAGTGAACCATTATTAAAGATCGAAAACGTTAACCGCATATATGAAGATAAGGAAACAACTACACAGGTGCTTCACGATATCAATCTGGAAGTACGCAGGGGCGAATTCATTTCCATCATCGGTTCCTCCGGCTGCGGAAAGACCACCTTGCTGCGGCTGATCGCCGGACTGGACCGGCCGCAGAGCGGTACACTTTTTCTGGAAGGAGAAAAGATCACGGGAACAAGTCCGAAACGCGGGTATGTGTTTCAGCAGGGCGGTCTGTTTGAGTGGCTGACGGTGGAGCAGAATATCGCAGCAGGATTAAAAGCCAGACATATCTATAGGGAGAAGAAACACCGCATCCCGGAATTCATAGAGATGATCGGTCTGCAGGGTTTTGAAAAAGTCTATCCGCATCAGATCAGCGGCGGTATGGCGCAGAGAGTGGCGATCGCACGAACGCTGATCAACGATCCGGAACTGATCCTTTTGGATGAACCGATGGGCGCGCTGGATAATTTTACCAGAGCAGACCTGCAGGATAAGATTTTAGAAATCCGGAAAAAACACAATACGACGATGATACTGGTCACACATGATATCGATGAAGCACTGTATCTGTCTGACCGTATCGTGATCATGACACCGCGTCCGGGATGCATCCGTGAAGTGATCGATGTGGATATGTATCATCCGCGTAACCGCAACGGTCACGACTATGTGCATTTAAGAAAGAAACTTTTGGAAAAATTCCATATGGCAAGTGAAGTAAAAGATCCGGAATATATGATCTGAAACGGAAGAAAGAAATTCAAACAAAGGAGAAATCAAAATGAAAAGAATTCAGGGAATCTTAGGAGTTGTTTTAGGAATCGTGATTGCAGTCGGTCCGCAGACGTTTCTGCATGTATGCGGTGGCGGTAAAATGGCTGAAAGTATGGGCGATGCAGCACCGATGGCAATGAGCATGCCGTGTCAGAAGGTTCCGACAGCCGCAGTGATCACCGGGATCCTGGTGGTGCTTGCAGGCGTTGTGCTGCTGATCTCAGCACTGAAAAAAGCAGAAGCAAAGGGAATCGCACTCTTGTCGGATGTAGCATTTGCAATCCTCGGTATCATTACGATCGGAATCCCAACCTTTATTGTCGGCGTATGCTCCGCGCCGCATATGCATTGCCATGCGGTTACCAGGCCGGCACTGATCGTACTGGGGGCGTTTGTTGTTGTTCTTGCGGTTGCAGGCCTGCTGCGTGATCTTAGGAAAAAATGAAGACGGCAGCTTTTTTAAAACTGACAAAAAAACAGCTGAGCGGAAAACCGGTGCGGTCCGTCGGACTGATCACACTGGTCGGAATAATGAGTACGGTTTTTTTCATCGGCATCTTTATCATCATCAGTTTAAGCAACGGCCTGCGTTGTCTTAAGGAGCGTATGGGTGCGGATCTGATGCTGGTGCCTCTCGGGGAGGAAGTTAATACCGAAGGGATCCTTTTGAAAGGAGAGCCAGGATTTTTTTATCTCGATCCTAAGCTTACCGACCGTTTCTACAACTGTCCGGTGGAAGGGATCGAAAAAACGGAGAACCAGTTTTTCTTGGCATCCGCAAGCCAGGGCTGCTGTGATATGGCAGTGCAGTTTATCGGAATAGATGAAGCGACGGATTTTACGGTCACGCCATGGATCCGGGAGAGTATGTCGGAAGAGGGAGATTATTTATCGGATCTGGGGATCGTGGTCGGCAGTGCAATCGATGTTCCGCAGGATCATGTCCTGAAATTTTACGGAAGACATTACCGCGTGACCGGACAATTGGAGGAGACCGGCACCGGAATGGACCAGACCGTATTTGCCGATATGGATACGATCAAAGATCTGAAGGCGGGAGCGGAAGAACAGGGCTTTCAGTTTTTAAATGGGATCGATCCGGAAACAGCGGTATCCGCAATACTGATCAAAGTAAAAGACGGGTATACGCCGGAGCAGGTAAAACGGAATATCCGCACGGCAATGGACGGCTTTCAGATCATCGAAGCAAAAAAACTGACCGGAAGTGTGGAAGATAATCTTCGTGGGTTTGTAGTTATGCTCTATCTTCTTCTCGCTGCGATCTTTGTATTGTCGTATGTCATTCTCGCGATCACTTTTAAACTTTCCGTATACGAAAGGGCATCGCAGTACGCATTGCTGCGGGGGATAGGAGCAACCGGATCGCAGATCGTGTTTCTGATCCTGCAAAAGGCCGCGGTGGTAAGCGGGATCGGAACATGCGCAGGACTTGCTTTGGCAGCGGTTTTAGTATTTCCGTTTCGGACCGCGATCAGCAGTGCGGTTTCCATACCGTTTTTGTTTCCGGATGCGTTGCAGACCGCGGGGATCTTTGGGATTGCGGCTGTTCCTGGGTTACTGTCCGGACCTTTGAGCGCGGTCTTATCAGCGATCCGGATCTCGAAGGCGCCGATCTATCAGAGTCAAAGGAGTTTGTAAGCGATGGCAGAGATCGTCTTAAAGATCAAGGAGATATCCAAGAGTTACCGGAGCCGGTCCAGAACGGTAGAAGTTTTGGATCGTATCAGTTTTTGCGCAGAGGAGGGAAGGTCCTATGCGATTGCCGGGGAATCGGGATCTGGCAAGTCGACTCTTTTGAGTATCCTTGCAGGGCTGCAGAAACCGGATGGCGGATCGGTCCTGTACAAAGAAAAAGATATCCATAGCCTGAAGGATGCGGAACTGGCCGTTTTGCGAAGGCACGATATCGTTTACGTTTCGCAGTTTCAGGATGTGATCCCGGAACTGAATCTGGCAGAAAACGTTCGTATCGCAGACTGCTTTGACGATCGGGTTGCGGAAGATGCGCAGGAGAGGACGGAGCGGATCCTGGCACGACTGGGACTGTCCGATCTGAAAGAGGAGCTGCCGGAAAATCTGTCCGGCGGAGAGATCCGTCGTCTGACCATTGCCCGTGCGCTCTATGCTTCTCCGAAAATACTGCTTCTGGATGAACCGACTAATGACCTGGATCGCGTAAACCGCAGGATCGTGACGGATACGTTACGGGAACTTTCCGGACAGGGGATCACGGTTCTTGCAGCGACACACGATGCGGAACTTGCATCTGCCGCAGACGAGATTATCTATATGGACCGAAGTCTTTCCGAAAGTCGATAACTTGAATAAACCGCCGGCTATGCTGGAAGAGATGATATGAAAGCATCTGAGAATAGGTGACCGTATATCTTTACAAAAATGTTAAGAATCTTAATTAATTCGTAAAGGTACGCGGTTACACATTTGGTCAACCTTTCTTAATCTTGGATTTTTTGCCGGATTAAGAAAGGTTGAAATTATTCTGTAAACAGATCGTCTGAAATAATGACGGACTGAAAATTCATTGCATAGGAATTGTCAATCACACCGACATTTGTGATCAGTATCGGGAATATGGCATCTTTGGTGCCGGTAGTCTGTGTAAATACAGAGATCTTGCGATGTATATTCTCATCATCTTTTTTGGTCACCAGATACTCGGATTGGGAGTATTTGGCCTCGCATAGATTGATGACGCGATCTTTTCTTGCGATCAGCAGATCAATCTGAACGCCGGGCAGTCCCTTTTCCTTATCCGATGTCGTATACCAGGAGAATTCTTCCGAATGGATCCCTGAAATTCCCAGTTTTTTCTTGATCTGTGATACATGACGTAATACTACACGCTCATAGGCAAGTCCCATCCAGCTGTTTATTCTCGATGTGTTGATCTGTCCTGACCAGAAATGAGGATCCGTAACACCCTTTTCCATAAACTGATAGTAAAACAGTGTGAAATGGTCAATGAGCTGATATACGGCATCTTTGCTCTTCTTTCCATAGGAGGTGTATTTTCGAATGAATCCGCAACTTTCCAGTTCTTCCAGTTTTTTGGAGAGATTGCCGGAATTGGGGATACCGGATGCAGAGATCAGTTCTTCTCTTGTCATACCTACCTTCTTATGGCCGAGGGTTTTAATAATCCGGATATAAGTCTCCGGATATCGGAAAATAGAGGAGTACAGATGCTCAAACTCGTCCTTTAACGGTGCCTCCTTATCAAATAGAATCTGATCCACGTTTTGGGGGATGCTGAGTCCCTTTTGAAGAAATGTCCAGTAGTAGGGAACGCCTCCAAAGATCATATAATACTGAAGGATCTGATCTCTGTTCAGGTTGATCTTGCAGGCCTTCACATATCGTTCGCATTCTGCCAGAGTAAAAGTATCCAGACTGATCCGGTCCGTAAGCCGGTTATACAGCCCGCCTTTGTTATGTATCACTTTATTCAACATCCAGGAAGTGGCAGAGGCACTTACGATCAGGACAATATCTTTTCTTGCGGAAGCCCAGCCGTTCCAGAAATTTTCCAGAGCGACAATGAGATCACTGTTTTGTGTATCCATCCATGATAATTCATCAATAAAGATGATCTTGCGCTCTTCTTTGGATGCCCGGATCAGTTCTTTTAAGTCCTCAAATGCTTCCAGCCAGTTTTTGGCCTTTTCAGAGAAAGTTCCGCCGGCATCTCTGATGGAAGACTCAAAAGCGAAAATCTGTTCCCGGATCCCGCCTTCCGATAGCCCTGCATGCTGAAAAGTAAAGCGGTATCCGAAGGCTTCCCGTATCAAAAAAGTCTTTCCGATCCGGCGTCTGCCGTATACGGCGATAAAGCGGGATCGGTCGTCTAAAGCAGCCTCTTTAAGAATATCCAGTTCTCTCTCTCTTCCAAGGATCATTTTATTCAACCTTTCTTAATCTATATAAAATCATGAGATTAAGAAGACTTTAACACATTATTTACTGATTTTCAAGAGAATTATAAAGTTCAACCTTTCTTAATCCATATATTTATGATAGATTAAGAAAGGTTGAACAGATATAGATGAGATAATATAAGAGATAACGGGCATGGTGGGAAAGATTGTGAATAATAATAAATGGTGCTATAATAAATGCTATATTTGTCAATATCAGTAAGATTGTAACAGGATGCAAAACAGCGGATATGGTTTAGCTCTCTCATCGATGCCGCCCGCGTGGACTTCAAAGAGTTTCTGGATGAGCGGGAAAAACAGAAGAACTGAATTGCGAAACCAATTCTTTTGATTCCTCGCTGAAAAGTGGGGGAATATATCCGGGAAGTGGGAGAGGTGTAAATAGGTAAAATGTCTGAAAAAGGTTTTGTTGTAAAAGCAGTATATGAGGATTCTCATCCGCCGGTTTGGCGCAGGATATTTATTCCGGACAGGATCAGTTTTGCGGATTTTTCCGAAATACTAAAGGTGTCTTTTGCACTTCCGGAAGAGCAGATGGAATATAGTTTTCCGTATGAGAATACTCATGTTGTGTATGAAAAAAATATTCGTTCCGGGAATTTTGAAAGAGGCCTGTTACCGGCATATAAAACGCCGTTTGCTGAATTTCTGGCTGATTATAACTGGACCAGATGTAAGTTGCAGGATGGTAGAAGGATTAGGATCACACTGGAAAAACATGTTACAAGTAAGTTGGACAGACAGGCGGTACTGATCAAGGCGAAGGATAAGGAGATAAATAAAAATTGGTTTTCTGATGTAAATGAGAAACTTGGCAAACTGAAGTTACCCGTGCGGGAGCTGACCTATAATGGTGGAGGAGATAGTCTTAAACAGAAAAAAGTATTTCGCTCTATCGCTGATTCGCTACAGATCCTTACGCGCATAAAAGATGGTACTGCAGATGCTGCTGATATAGAGAGGTTGGCAAAGATAAAAAAAGAAATGGGAATACATAAAGAAGAGCCGGCCGGGATCAGCATTGTTTCGGATGCAGAGGATGAAACAGGAGCAGAATTGAGAAAGCAGACGGATGCTGCGGTAAAGTTTCTGGAGAATCTGGAACAGGATGAGTTTGATGCCGAATATATTGACCATAGAAACGAGGAAAGCATAGTCGGGACCGCCCAAGATGCGGATGGGCAGTTATTGTTGCCTGTATTTACAGAAGATGAGATAAAACGGATTGATGCGAAAAAGAAGAAAACAGTCAGGGATCGTCCGCGGATATGTATTGGACAGAGTGATCATAAACAGGCAGATCTGCTGAAACTACTCGCAACCAATCATGTAAGAAACTATCTTCGATTTATGGCTCTGCCAAATGAAGGCAGTCGATCAGAATTGCTCCGATATTTTTTTGAGGTGATGCAGAAGAATCCGGAGATGATCTGCTATCTCTTCAGTTATGAGGGAGGGCAGGAGGTGCGTCGGATCTGCCGGCAGGAAAGTGATATTATAAAACTGGATCCTGTATATATCCGGGAGATTGTTGGGCTTCTGCAATCTTTGGCTCTTGCTGAATGCAGTGTAACAGGAAATAAAAACGGACAGACTCTGACCATTCTTTACGCAAAAGATTTGCCACAACTTTTGGATTCGATTGATGAAAAGAAGTGGCGCAGTATGGATTTGGCGATACAGGATAAGGGCGATAAATTGTTAAGGCTGGTCAGTCTGTATGGAGTGATCGATTCGGAAGATTTATATCGGATTTATGATGAGATTTATGGAAAGGAAGACCATAAGGAATTACAGCGCATTACATATTGGCATCTTCGAATGCTGGATTTCCTGGTAACCATGACAGATAAAACGAATGCGGTTCATACGGTGGCTATGCCCGGGATTGATGTGCAGTATGCAATGAATTACCAGATGATGGAGTTGTCGCCCAAACTGTCCTACCGGTATGTAAGTAAAAAAGAATGGGAAATACTTCAAAAGGGGATCAATCTGTTTTACAGTTGCTGGGATGATATGTTGGAGCATCTGCATCAATACTGTTCGGAGGATAAGATCAACCGGTTGGCATTGGAGCTGTTTGAAGCGCTTAATGACGGGTATGATATGAATTACTGTTTGGAAATAATGGAAAAATACCATAAGCCCCGTCATAATCCGGAAAGAGTATTTAACTGGTATCTCTTGATGGAAGTGTTCATGGAGACCCGGATACGATCCCTGAAATGGAATTCCAGGGAAGAGTATTGTCATATTGTCGGAGAATATGCTGCAAATGCACATTGTTTACCGGTGATAACAGAGAGTATAGCCGCTCTTGAGGAAAAAGATCAGATTTGTTTGTATCATTTGTGGAGAGATGCGGAGTACTCGACAATATCCTCAATATTTTCAAGAGATCATATTGAGAATGGCATATCAAATTTGTTGGAAAAGTATTGTGGTAATTATGATCTGGCGATAGCTGCTGTATTTGTTTTTTGCACTATGGGTAAAAGCTCAGGTGAGATTACCAGACTGTTTTCCGGAAAAGATGATTTTTCCCGGGATGAAAAAGAAAATCTTAAGACAATGATCAGTCGGGCAAAAGAAGTGCATGAGGCTTTTTATGACAAGGCAAGAAGGAATTATCATTACCGGGAACGATATATAGTAGCCAGAGATGGTATAGATAAGGTTCAGGCAGATGGTGAGGGGCTGCTTCCTCCCGGAATCTGGACCTATACGGATGAAGATATGAAAGGGAATTCCTCGCCGACACAGAGACCTGTAAGTCGCGGAAAGAAGATCATGCCAAATGAGCCTTGCCCCTGTGGCAGCGGAAAGAAATACAAAAAGTGCTGCGGAAGGAATTAGTGATGTGATAAACCTATAACCAGATATAACAGAAATTTGTAACGGTACACGGTACTGTTTTGTTACGCTTGTATGAGTGGAAAAACAGAAGAATCAAATAAAAACCATCAAAATGATGGCTAGAATAACTTGACAAACCATTATTTTGATGGTTTAATATGTATATCCATTGATAAGACGCGAGGTGAGAAAATGGAGTACATTATGCCGGAATATGTCACATCGGAACAGATCAAGCGGGTTCGTAATAAATTGGGGATGACTCAGAAAGAATTTGCCATGTTCGCGGGATGCTCCAAACCGACCGTGGAACGCTGGGAGAGCAGCAACCAGCATATTACGGGCCCTATTGTGACTTTAATTGAAATTCTAAAGAGGGATGAAAAATGGCCGTTCAAACTAAGCCTTCCGGAGGAGCGGGGCCGTTTGCGGCTTTTTTATATGTATGAAGAGGATATTTGTACGGTTATTGATGTGAATGAAATGGCTCGAGAGGTCAGGGTCAAGAATTACACAGACAATTATATGTTTCGGGCATTCGGTAAAAATACGGAGCCGTCCTTTGAAGAATATGAGGAATTTATAGAATCCCGTTGTTTTCCCAGAACACGGGACAAAATGAAACTGGAATTACAGAAACTGGGGATCCCTTTTTATGATCCTATCCTGATCATAGAGAAAACGGAAGGAAGGATGGCAGAAGATCATTTCTGGATCCGACTGGAGAGGTAAAAGTGAATGGTTGCAATGTCTGTAGAGGATCTTCGTGAAAATGGAAGGCAGTCTTCGAAAGGAAATCAACTGAAATGGGAAAGCAAAGGCATCTGGTATAAAGCGGACTATCTGGGATATGAAGGGTTGGCGGAATGTGTTGTCTCGGAACTGCTGAAAAAGTCGGATCTGAAATCTTCGGAGTATGTGTTTTATGAACCGGAGGAGATACAGTATCGTTCCGTAACATATAACGGTTGCAGAAGCAGGGATTTTTCGGAAGGATGGCAGGTGATCACCCTGGAAAGACTTTTTAAGAACTATTATGGGACCGGACTGAATGAGGGGATCTATTCGATTACAGATCACAAAGACCGTTTTCAGTTTCTGGTAGAGCAGGTAGAGCGGACAACCGGTATCAAAGAGTTTGGAAAGTATATGTGCAAGTTGTTCACGATAGATGCTTTTTTTCTGAATGAAGATCGGCACACGCATAATATATCTGTGTTAATGGATGGAAAGGGCAGATTTCGTTTATGTCCGATCTACGATAATGGTGCGGCGCTAATGTCAGATACGCGGATGGATTATCCGATGGGATGTGATGTTTTGGCGGAAGTAGGTTATGTTAAGGCGAAAACGATCTGTGAAGACTTTGACGAACAGCTTGAGATTGCAGAAGCATTTTGTGGGCAGCAGATCCGTTTCGGGTTTTCGGCAAAGGATGTTCAGAGCATTTTGGAAAAAATGCAGATCTATGACGAAGAAATCCGAAATCGGGTGGAAACGATACTTCGGAACCAAAGAAGGAAATATCAATATTTGTTTGCATAGAAATGAAGTATAGAATACACTTTTTGAGTTGTTAATCCACCCGCTACTCGGCGGGTGGATTATTGCCCGGTTAAGAGTTAGATTAATTCGAATATTCCCTGAATTGCATCTGATATGTCGGTTAGCTGAAAGAAACTTATGCTTCCAACAATACGAAAGGAACGGCTTTTCAATTGAATAAATTTAAGCTGTTCACAAATGGCAGTGCCTTTTGCTTGTTTGCAGTTAATAGAAATATGCAATGCACTTTCGTCAACATCTCTTAAAATAGGACATACGACAACACCGCCGGCTTCATTAAAGGTATGGTTGCTTACTACCAGTAGTTTATGGGGTACATTTTCAATAGAAATGACATCTCCTTGTTCGGGATATTTTTTTACCATAGCTCACCTTCTCCGGGAGCACCGAAGTCCACTTCTTCAATGAGATCTAGTTTTCCGCCGTAAGCTGCCATCCGTTCCTTAAGAGGTTTGTGTCGAAACTTTTTTTGGAGAATGATTTGTCCTTTATTTACGATCATAGTTAATGTTTCATCATTTTTAAAACCTGCTTCCTGCATGGCTTCCTTTGAGAGCCGGATGCCCTGGCTATTTCCCCAATTTTTGATCTGTGTCTGCATAGGATCACCTCCGATGTATATACAAAGTATATACCATTTATTGATGGATGTCAATTGTGGAGCTTTCTATACGCGGCACTGTTACGATGATTCCCCAAAATAAAATACAATTGAGAAATATAAAGATTAACAAAGAAACTGTGGGAACTTTCTTGCGAGGGGGGGTGTACGCGTGATAATATGATAACATAGCGTGTCTTGCAAGTATTTCTGATCATCTATGAAGGATATGGAAAGGGGGAATCATGGAACACATGAACCTGAAGGAATGGATTCAGCAGCGAGTAGAAAAGGGGCAGGAAGGAGTATTTCTGGCAGACAGTGTCCGAAATGCAAATGTTCTGTTGCGGCGCAATGGGGATAGCAGAGGGATCAGTACCGGAAGTCTGGAGGATCTGGCATATCCGTATGTGATCCGCGCCCTGGCAGAAAAAGGAGAGTTTGATGCACCGCAAAGAGTAGGCGTGGAGGAAGCGGCAGTCATTCTGGAAGGTATCATCCGAGATCCTAAATCCGAGATTCACTTTATTCCGGAGAGCAGCATCTGCCGGATGGCGCTGAAGGATATCTTGTTTGCCATCAATCAGATCCGAAAGGGAAGACCGATCTCCGGCAGCGGTGATGCAAAAAGCATGGGAGGCCGCGTAGGAGAGCTGCTGCATCTGAAGGAACTGTATGAGAAAGAGTTGGAAAATACCCAGTGCTATGATGCAGGCAGGATCCTGAAGTGTGCACTGGAGTATCTGACAGAGCACCCGGAGCGGGGAGATCTGCATATCGCGATGATCTCCGGTATGGAAGTGAGTGATCTGGAACGATGCTTTGCAGAGGCGGTTACCACCAAGGGTAGTCTCTGTGAGGTGCAGGCAGCACCTGAAGAAGCAGAGAAAGAGCAGTTTTCCGAGATCGTCTTTTTCCGTGGGTGGGGGATCCTCAATGAGATACGAAACATTGTAGGGCAGATAAAGGAAAGGGCTATCCCCTATGGCGATGTTGCGGTGATGTATTCGCATCCGGACTATGTGCCGCATCTCATTTCCGTGATGGAAGCGGAAGGGATTCCGGTGGCGGCAGTCAGTCCGGTTTCCGCGGAGCGGCTTACAAAAATCTATCTTTTGGAAAAATTATTGGAATGGGCAAAAAGCGATTTTTCCTATGAGATGTTACGGCCGTTCTGTCTGCATCCGTCCGTGAGCTACCTGCCTATGTTATCCCGGGAAGAGAGAAAAGAAGAGAAAGAGGCAAGGAAAAAAGGGGAACGCTCAAAATATTATGCAATGAATTATTGCTATCTTCGTGAGATCACGGCGCGGATCGGCTGGGGAAGAGAGCGGTATCTCGCCTATGCGGATCAGGAAGCAGAGATCGAAGGAAAGAGTGAAGAAGAGGCGATCAAGGTACGGGAGAGCCACGAAGGGAAACGCTGGTTCCGGGAGTTGCTGCGTGAGCTGGCAGAGTGTTTTGCGTGTGATGAGAAGGAGCAGATTTCTACCTTGGAGCTGCTCCGGCGTCTATGGGAGCAGTTGGGAAAATGCACCTATGGAATGATGATCCGGGAAGAAGCACCGTTTGCAAAATCGGTCTATCATAATATCCTGCGCGGGATCACGGATGAGAAGATGTCTCTTGAGCAGGCGATACACATCCTGCAGGAACGCTTGCAGGAGAGCCGTTATAAGGGCGGCGAGTCTGCTTCTGCAGTATCGTTGTTGTGTCTGCAGGATGCGGTGATCACAGATCGAGGGAATGTATTTGTGGTGGGATTGTCGAATAAATACTGCCGACAGAGTACCACCGAGTCACCGTCATTAACAGATGCAGAACTCTGTGCGTTGGTGGATGAGACCGCCGGTGGATTGCGCCTGGCTCGTGATGCAGGAGAGCGTTTTGCAAAAAAAATGAAACGCAGCATCGCTACCTTACAGAAGGGATGCAATCTTTGGGTGGGATGTGCCGTATATGATTCCCTGGAGCTAAAGATGGATTCGCCGTCCATGCTATGGTATGAATTGCGGGATCAGCTGATCGGGAAGGATGCCGAAACGGAGTTGCTGGATTATCAGCCGATACTGGCGGGAGATCTCAAGATCGGTGGCCTGGAAGAACTGAAACTTCAGGAATTTTCCCATGAGCAGGAACCGGATGCTGATGAAACAGACGATTGGGAAGAGGAAGACGATGATGGATATGCATATGACTGGGAAGAGGAAGACGACGATGGATATGCATATGACTGGGAAGAGGAAGACGACGATGAATATGCAGATGACGAGTATGACGATGATGATGAATATGAAGCGTATGAAGATATAGAGGACGAAAGCGCATCGGAAGAAAGCTCTGACAGTGATACGGAACTGGTAACCAAGACCGGGGAAGAGAGCGATGATGTGTTGGATAAGATGCGGGAGTTTGCGAGACAGCCGGATTTCAGCCCCACCGCGTTCCAGACTTTAATGGAGTGTCCGAGAAAGTTTTATTATGCGTATATTCTGAAGCTGAATAGTGAGGAATATATGGAGGTGACTACTGACGAATGGTTAAATGCTGCTGACAGAGGAACACTTTTTCATAGAATTGCCGAACTCTATACGAATAAAAAATTTATGGATCCGACACAGAAAGTGGATAAAAAGCCAGACGAGGATGTGCTTGAAAAATGTTTGCAGCAGGCAGTAAAGGAAATGGAGGATACGCTTCCGGTTGCGGCAGAGCCGGTGCAGAAAGAGGAAGTAGAAGTGCTGCGGAAGGTATCAAAGAAGTATTTTGAGAAGCTGCATGAGGAATTTTCGGATGTTAACTGTAAGTGGAAGGTTGATGGATGTGAGCTGCGGATCGAAGTTCTTGCGCATAATAAGATCGTACTTCCCGGATGGTATGAAGATGCGGATCCGAAAGAGGTGGAAGTAAAGCTCAGGGGCAGAATAGACCGTCTGGATGTCTATGAGGATGAGAAGGGGATGAAACATTACCGTATCGTAGACTATAAAACGGGAAAGAAAGATACAACGGAAGAGAAATGCAAGGATTATCGGGAGATGCAGCATATCCTGTATGCCATGGCGCTAAGACAGGAGCAGGCAGCAGAGGTGGATGAGATGTGTTATGTTTTTCCGATGACTTTGGAAAATGGGTCAGATCTGGAAAGCCTGCCGATGCCGGTGAAGGACATTTCCGATTGGCCGGAGCATGTATTGCGGCTTTATCGTGCAAGCGTTGTGAACGGATATTACCATGCACAGGAGAAGTATCACTATGATAACGGTGATACATGGTACAATAAAATACCGAAGATAGAGGCGAATAAAAGAAAGAAAAATCCCGGTAAAAAAGCGCAGGAAGATGCATGTAAATACTGTATGTACGGTAAGAACGGGATCTGCCTGGAGAAACGCGAAGAGAAGAAGTATTAGAGGAGGGGGACAGGATGAATCAGCAGGAAAAACAGGATCGGGAAGATATGATCCGTATACATGATGTGAATTATTTTGTGGAAGCCGGAGCGGGAGCGGGGAAAACCCGGCTGGTGCGGGATCGGATCATAGCGCAGGTAGTGGACGGGGGCTATGAGCCGCAGCAGATCGTGGCGATCACTTTTACCGTTGCCGCGGCCCGGGAGATGCAGGAACGCATCATCGCCGGACTTAGAGAGATCATAAAGGACAGCGATGAGCCGGTGGCCAGAAGGGAACGGGCAGAAAAGGTGCTGTCTGAGATGGATCGTATGATCATCGGAACGATCCACAGTTTCTGTAACCGTCTGCTGACGGAGCGGGCTTTCGGGATCGGTCTGCGACCGGATGCAAGCTTGCTGGAGGAGAGCGAGGCGAAGGCTGCCGCAGTTGCTTTTTTTGATCAGTATTTCGTGAAGAATGCAAAAAAGATCGTAGCGGAGATGAAGGGGTTTGGTTATGGTTACAAAAAGGTGGTGCAGAACTATTTTCTTCAGATCCGGGATCTTCCGGGAGATATGGAGATCTATTATGATCCGGATATTCTGAAGACGATACCGGATGTTAAGACGCTGGAGGCGGATTTACAGCAGAAGGCATCGGATATCCTGAAGAAGATGCTGGATGGGCTGAACAAGCAATATGTCAAGAATAATACGGACATAACGAATTATTTGGAGTATTTTGGTGCGGATGGGAAAAACGCCGTCACGGATTATGGAGTGGATAAGGATACGGTGGCTTTTCTGAAGAATATGAAGGATGCCATTAAAGAAGGAAAACCTAACAAAAGCGGAAAGACAACAAAACTGTTCAAGGCATCAGGAAAGGATCATGTGGAGGATGCAACAGAAGCGGCGATCATCCAGACGATCCGTCCCCTGATCGAGGAGGGATTGGAGAATCGCAGGGCCTTTTATTCGATGCTCTTTATGAAAGAAGCAATTCGGGCCAGAGAAGAATATCGGAAGAATTATCCCTCAGATGTGTTGACGAATGACCGTATGCTGGAGCTGGCGCGGGATCTGATCTGTAAGGAAGGAAATGAGGAGATCGCAGAGTATTTTGTTAAGCAGTATCGCTGCATCTATGTGGATGAGTTTCAGGACACGGACTATGTCCAGGCGGAGATGATACTTCGCCTGGCAGCGGAGAATGCAGGTGCCGGGAAAAAGGCAGGGTCTTCTCTGTGTCCGGAAAGTCTGCGTGCAGGTGCGTTGTTTGTCGTTGGCGATCCCAAACAGTCGATCTACCGGTTTCGGGGAGCTAATCCTGAGGTTTTCTATGAAGTGCGGGAGCAGTTTGAAAAATGGGAACAGTCCGGGGAGGCGTGCAAGGCAGTACAATTGCCAAGTAATTTTCGCTCGGATCCGTTGATCATTGAATGGGTGAATGCTGCTTTCTCAATGAAGGATACGGCAACAAACGAGATGCGTATACCGGCGTATCTGCCTATGGAGGTATCGGATCGCCAGAAGGCGCTGGCACAGAAGGCAGAGGCGGATGGAGCAAAGGAAAATATACTTCGCGGAGTCTATCATATGGGCTCTCCGGCGGGAGTCGATACTTCCGCAGCTGTGAACGATGAGGCAGAGGTTGCCGATATTATTCGTTTCCTTGTGGATCACAAATGCCGGGTGCCGGATGTTGCGAAGGGTAATCTCAGAGAGATCAGATATTCGGATTTTCTGGTTCTCTGTGATAAGCATAAGGGAATGCAATCCTATATGGATGAGTTTCATCGCCGGGGGATTCCGGTGGATGTAGACGGAGAGATCGATCTGACCCTGGAACCGGTCTATGACGGATTCTATCGTATATATTCCTATCTTGTTTTTGGGAGCAGGGATCGAAGTGCGCAGAGAAGGGCACTGGAGGTAGTCAAAAAACACGGACTTGGTGAAGCGCAGGCGAAAAAATGGCTAGCGACGCTAAAGATGAATGTACGGGGCAGGAATGCTTTTGCCATGATGCGTATACTGCTTGAGAAAGTATCCTGCTGCAGCCCGGAGAAGGATAAGTACTACGATGCGGAAACCGCGATGCTGATCCGGCGCAGACTGTCTCAGATGATTGAGCAGATCGAGAAGAGCTGTTCTTGTAATGCAGATGCAGTACGGGATGCGATCAAACAGTATATTTCGAATGCTGTGGAGCGTGAGATACAGATCTCTCCAAACCGTAATGCCGTGCGTTTCATGAATCTCCACAAGGCGAAAGGTCTGGAAGGTAAGATCGTTATCATTGCGATGCGTGAAGACAAGCCGGAGAAACAGGGCTCGTTCCGTTGGAGAGACGATGCAACGGGAAAATATGTCTATTATGCGGATACATACGATAAGGAAGATCGTACATTGCCTGCGGTAAAGACATACAAGGAGAATGATCCGGCGGCATTGGGTGATATGGAAGAACTGAGAAAAGAGCGTTCCAGGATCGAATATGTTTTTGCGACCCGTGCGGAGGAAGCATTGATCTTTATGGATGCGCTGGGGGAAGATGCTCTTTTTTGCGGCGGTACACTTTCTTATCCGTTTCAGTCTGATGAAGAAAAGCATATCAGTGTAACAAACTTTAAGGAATGGCGGAGCCAACTGGAAAAAGAAAATACCGTAAATCCGGAAGAGACCGGGGAGAGTACGGAAACAACAAATGCTGCAGAGAAAGACAGTGCCGAAAACGGCAAGGAGATGCCCGAACCTACGGATATGCAGGCACCTTGTATGCTGGATCTGACCCCCAGTATGTTTGAAAAGGAAGGCGGCAGCGAAAAACAGCAAAGCGATGAAGAGGAGAATGGTGCTGAGGAGGAAAGCAGACCGAAGGGAAATATCTTTGGTAATGTGATGCATCGCAGCTTTGAATTGCTGGTACAACGCTGGTGCAGTCATTTGGATACGGTACCGTCGCAGGAAGAGATCGAAATCTGTATACGACAGGCGGTCATGGAGTCTTATGCGGATATGGAAGAGATCTACCTTCGTGAGGGCGGATATTCTGCGCATAAAGAGGAGTATTTCAATTACCTGAAGGAGAAACTTACGGATTATGTTGCGGATGAGGATGTGCTGCAGCTGATACAGCAGGCAGGATCTGCGGCGCATATTCATACGGAGTATCCGTTTTCCTTTATGACCACCATCGGTGAGCTGCAGAAAGATCCGAAGCTGGCAGAGGCCTTGGAAAAAATCCTTCCGGCAAAGCTGTGGCGGCATGATAGCACTGAGGATCGAAAAGCGAAATATGAAGCTTTGTCTCCGGATACCTCGGTCTGGGTGCACGGGATCAGTGATCTGGTATTGGAACTGCCCGGTAAGGTATTTATTCTGGACTACAAGTCGGATTGCAAACCGGCAGGGGAGAGCTTCAATAGTTTCGCTGCCCGAAAAAGGATGAAGTATTCCGGCCAGATCGCTTTCTACTGCTATGCAATGCGCAGGGTGTTGGCAAAGGAAGGCGATGAGGTAGAAGGAGAGTTATATCTTTTGTATAAGGGATAAAAGAGTTTTACCGAACAAAGAAGGACGGTTGTCAGTTTTCGCTGGCAGCCGTTTTTACCTGAAAAAGAGTTCATTTGTCGAAACTCCCCAAATATGGTATGATAAGCAACGGGGGATTATTGTTATGGAGATCACACCGATTGCATATATCCATACCGGTTTTTCGGAGAAATTCGGCATACCCAGGCAGAGCGGCCTGGTGCCGGATGCCTTTGGCGTGATCGAGTTTGCACCGGAGTATCGTCATCCCGATGCGCTGCGGGGGATCGAGGAATACTCGCATCTGTGGCTGGTCTGGGATTTTTCCAAGAATCACCGCAAAGATTGGGCGGCTACCGTGACACCGCCCCGTCTTGGTGGGAAGGAACGCAGGGGCGTTTTTGCTACCCGTTCGTCCTTTCGTCCCAATCCTCTGGGACTGTCTTGTGTAAAATTTGAAAGAGTGGAAGCAACTGCAGACAAGGGGAATCTCTTGTATGTGTCCGGCGTGGATCTGCTGGACGGGACACCCATCTATGATATTAAGCCATATTTACCCTATGCGGATGCCCATCCGGAGGCAAAAGGCGGCTTTGGGGAGCAGTATTCCGATCGGAAACTGACGGTAGAGTTTCCGGCGGAACTGGAGGAACAGTTGCCGGAAGAGCTGAGGGGAGCGGTACGGGATATCCTGGCATGTGATCCGAGAACGGCATACATCAATGACCCGGAGCGAGTATGGGGTGTGGCGTATGGCGGCTATAATATCCGCTTTACCGTGCAGGATATGATCTGCCGGGTGGTGGAAGTGCAGAGAATATGAGTTTACTATATGACCGAAAAAATAAGACCGTGACCGAGATCACGCAATACGGCGGTGGGATGATGCAGGCTGCATACCATGGACGGTACAGCCGTTTTTTGCTACCTATGGTGACCAGCTGGCTGTATACGCGGCTTTGGGGATGGTGGCAGTGTACACCTTTCAGCTGTAACAAGATCCCGGCGTTTGTAGAGCAATATCCTGTAAATATGGCGGATTATGAGCAGCAGGTGTTTCACAATTTTGATGAGTTCTTTATCCGTCCGATCCGGGAGGGAGCCAGACCGATGAATATCGATCCGGACCGGCTGATCGCGCCGGCAGACAGTAAACTGCTGGTGTATCCCGTCAAGAAAGATATGCACCTTACCGTAAAAGGATTGGACTATACCCTGGAAGAACTGATCGGCAGCCGGCGCTTTGCAAAGGAGTTTGCAGGCGGACAGTGTCTGGTCTTCCGGCTGACTATGGATGACTACCATCACTACTGCTTTCCGGCGGACGGATGGCAGAGGATGCGGCATACCGTTCCCGGACGGCTGCATACGGTGAGTCCGTATTCTGCGGAAAAGAAAGTCTATCAGGAAAATTACCGTGTGGTGAATCTGCTGGAAACCAAGCATTTCGGAAAAATCTTAATGATCGAAGTGGGGGCGCTGTTTGCGGGGCGTATCATTAACTATCCGGTCCGGTGTTTCCGAAAGGGTGAAGAAAAGGGTTATTTCCGGCTGGGCGGTTCCACGATCCTGATGCTTTTGCAGAAGGACGCGGTACGGCTGGATGAGGACATTCTGGAATATACAGACAAAGGGATCGAAGTGAAACTGCGGTATCGCGAGGATATCGGGACAGTGATCCGGAAAAAATAAGTGTTGTGGTACCAATGAAAAGGCGGAACCACAGATGATGGAGGATGAAGGGTTATGGCAGAACAACAGATAACGATCAAGGCAGAGGGTATGCGGGCGGTCAATTTTTCCATGCAGCAAAACTATGTACCGTTGCTGCGCAGCATCCGCCTGACGAACATATCGGAAGAGACGCAGTATGATCTGAAGCTGCGCGTCCGCTTTGATCCCGCATTTGCGCAGGAATATACGGCGCTTTTGGATGCGATGGAACCCGGCAGCAGTGTGGAGGTCAGCCCGGTCAGGATCCTGCTTTCGACGGAGTATCTGTTCTCGGTTACGGAGAAGGTGATCGGTAACTATACCATCGAAGTCTATCGCGATCAGATGATCCTGAAAGAGACGGAAAGCGAAGAAAATATTATCCCGCAGTATGATACGAGGGAAGAGATCCTGGCAACGGAGGCCGGGGAAGTGGAGCTGCTGGCAAAGGACCAGTGGTGCGGCCTGGGGATCATGCCGGAACTGGTATCCGCATTTGTTACGCCCAATGATCCGAAGATCGCAGAAACCCTGCGCAGCGCTTCGGATTTTTTGCAGAAGTGGGGGAAGGATCCTGCCTTCACGGCCTATCAGACACAGAACACCAATAATGTAAAACTGCAGATGGCGGCGATCTATGCGGCAATCCAGGCGCAGCAGATCGACTATGTGGTGCATCCTGCGACCTTTGAGCCGGCGGGGCAGCGCATCCGTCTGGCGCATACGGTACTGGAGCAGAAGCAGGGCAACTGTCTGGATCTTTCCCTGCTGTATGCATCCTGCCTGGAGGCGGCGGGGTTAAACAGCCTGGTGGTCTTTACCAAAGGTCACGCTTTTGCGGGCTGCTGGCTTGAGGAAGAGAGCTTTGCGGACTGTGCCGTGGACGATGTGTCGGCATTGGAGAAGCGTACCGCTGACGGGGCGGAAGAGATCCTGCTGGTGGAGATGACGGATGTGGTGCGCGGCAAGACCATCCCCTTTGATACGGCGGTACAGCATGCAAGAGGGCATCTGACCAAAATGGACGAATTTGATTTTGTGATCGACTTAAGCCGTTGCCGCAATAGCAATATCCGTCCCATCCCGACCCGGCTGGAGGATGCACAGACGGATACCACGGGTGGCCCGGTCGATGTGGTTGATGTGGCGGCCCCCAGCGCGCTTTCGCAGAATCTGAAAGGGCGTGTGATCGAGGGCAAGGTGGAGATCGGACGCAAAGAGCTGTGGGAACGAAAGCTGCTGGACTTCAGTCTGCGCAATGCATTACTGAATTTCCGCGTGACCAAAAGTGCGGTGCAGCTATTGGTAGCGGATCCGGGGACTCTGGAAGATGCCATTGCGGACGGAAAAGATTTTACGCTTTTGGAACTGCCGCCGGAACTGAAACAGGATCTGCGGGATGAGAAGATGTTCTCCCTGGAGAATGATAAAGCGCTGGTGGAGAGCATCACGGCAAAGGAATTTGCGCAGAAGCGGATCCGTACCTGCCTGTCCGAAACGGAATTACAGAGCAGTTTAAAAAGTCTGCAACGCGCGGCCAAGGTGAGCCTGGAGGAAAACGGCGCCAATACCCTCTTCATTGCTGCCGGATTTCTGCGCTGGTATGAGACGGATCTGTCGGAAAAACCGCGCTACGCACCGCTGGTACTGATCCCGGTGGAACTGGTACGTAGCATCAAAAACAACGGATACATCATCCGCAGCCGTAATGAGGAAACGCAGATCAATGTGACCCTGCTGGAATATCTGCGACAGGATCACGGCGTGTCGATCGGTGGTCTGGATCCGCTGCCGGAAGATGAGCATGGCATCGATCTGCCGCTGGTGTTCCAGACGATCCGGCAGGCGATCATGGATAAGAAACGCTGGAATGTGGAGAACTTCTGCTTCTTAGGGCTCTTTTCCTTCGGACAGTTTGTGATGTGGAATGACCTGCGCAACCGTACGGAAGACTTAAAGACCAGTAAGGTGGTACAGAGCCTGCTGGAAGGACATATGACATGGGAAGCGGACGATCTGGGGATCGATGCGGGCAATATGGATGAGAAATTTGCGCCCTCTGATCTGGCGGTACCGCTGAGTGCCGATTCTTCGCAGATGGTGGCTATTGCGACGGCAGCCAAGGGACAGAGCTTTGTATTGCACGGACCGCCGGGAACCGGTAAGTCCCAGACCATCACCAATATGATTGCCAATGCGCTCTACCAGGGCAAGTCGGTTTTGTTTGTTGCGGAAAAGATGGCGGCATTGTCTGTTGTACAGCGCAGGCTGGCAGCCATCGGGTTGGATCCGTTCTGCCTGGAACTGCACAGCAACAAAGCAAACAAGGCGGCCGTTTTAAAACAGCTGGAAAAGACGCTGGAAGTCGGTCACATCAAGGAACCGGAGGAATATGCACGCACCGCGGAGCAGCTGCATTCCCTGCGCCGGGAGCTCAATCATGTGGTGGCAGCGGTCCATGAAAAGAAAAATTTCGGCGGTTCCCTGTATGATGCGGTAGCGGTCTATGAACAGAACAAATCTTTAAAAGACAAAGTGGATCTGTCCGAGAGCGACGGTATGGAGTTTACGGTCGGGAGTGTTTCGGCAGAGCTACTGCAGGAGTGGACGGAGCTGCTTTCGGAATATGCAACGGCAGCCGCCGTGGTGGGAGATCTGAAGACACATCCGCTGCGTGGTGTGTGTACGACGGAGTATTCCATGGAGCTGCGTGACAATGCACAGCAGATCTGGAAGGATATGGCAGCCGCTTGTAAGAATGTGCAACAGGATACAGACCTTTTACGCGGGCTGGTCGGTACGGATCTGATCGGCAGCCGGGAAGGGCTGAAGACGCTGTGCCGTATGGGTAAGCTGATGCTGCAGCCCGGTGTGATGCTGGGTGGACTGGTCTCTTCGCCGAACTATGACAGTATCGTGGAGCGGGTGCGTCTGCTGATCCGGAACGGCCGTGATTATCTGGCGCAGATGGAGCGGCTGGGGCAGTCCTTTATGCCGCAGATCTTTGCGTCCTACAATGCGGGGGATGCGCTGGTGCGATTGCAGGCGGCGCAGCAGAAATGGTTCCTGCCGAAGATGACCGGTACTTCCGCCATCGTAAAAGAGGTGAAGGCATACTCGCTCAATCCGGCAGCGGTCACAAAAGACAATATCAAGGGCATATTGGAAGAACTGTGGGCCGTGGAAACTGTAAAGGCGGAATTAAACGATGTGCCGCAGGAGATCACAAATCTGCTGGGCGGATTGTATCTGGCGGAAAAGACAGATTTTGCGGCTCTGGAGCAGGCACTGCAAAAGGCGGAAAGTGCCGTGGAACTGCGAAATGCCCTGCCGCAGCGGGAATGGGAAGCGTATTGCGCAAAGTGTGCCGACCCCATCGATCCGGTGGAACTGCCCAGACGCATCGAAAATGTGGAGCGTTTTCTGGAGAAGGAAGCCGAAGTGCGGCAGGCACATACCATCAACGATTCCGAGATCGAGATGGCACCGGATTATCTGAAACAGACAGAGGAGCGTTATCAGAGATATTCGGAAAATACCGGGAAACTGCGTGACTGGACCGGTTACCAGCATGTAAAGCAGGCACTGGACAGTATGGGACTCGTCTGTGTGACAAAGGCGGTGGAAGAAGGCAGGGTAACTGCTGCGGATGCCAAAGGAGCTTTTCTGTGCAGCCTGCATTACCGCTTTGCGTCGGAGCTGATCTCTTCGGATTCCCGGCTGAGTGAATTCCGGGGAGCGCAGTTTGAAGGCATGATCGAACGCTACAAGGATAAGATGGAAGAGTTCCGTGGATTGACGGTGCAGGAACTGGTGGCGAAACTGTCTGCCAATGTACCGGCAGGCAGCGGCGAGGCAGCAGCGTCTTCCGAACTGGGCATTTTAAAGAAAGCGATCAAATCGAATGGGCGTATGATGTCCATCCGCAAACTGTTTGATCAGATCCCGGCATTATTGCGCAAGCTGTGTCCGTGCATGCTGATGAGCCCGATCTCGGTGGCGCAGTACATTGATCCGAAGTTTCCGAAGTTTGATCTGGTGGTCTTTGACGAAGCCAGCCAATTGCCGACCAGCGAAGCAGTGGGTACCATCGCAAGAGGCGAGAATGTGATCGTTGTGGGCGATCCGAAACAGCTGCCGCCCACCAGTTTCTTCAAATCCAACCGGATCGATGAAGAAAATGCGGAGCATGAAGATCTGGAAAGCCTGCTGGATGACTGTCTGGCGATCACGCTGCCGCAGGAATACCTGAAATGGCATTACCGCTCCCGTCATGAGAGCCTGATCGCCTACAGTAATATGCAGTATTATGACAACAAACTCTATACCTTCCCGTCGCCCAATGATCTGGTCTCCCAGGTGAAACTGGTGCAGCTGGATGGTGTGTACGATATGGGCAAGACCAAGCAGAACCGCGCGGAGGCAGAGGCGGTGGTGGCCGAGATCGTAAGGCGTCTGTCCGACCCGATCCTGCGTAAGGATTCCATCGGTGTGGTTACCTTCAGCGTGGTACAGCAGCATCTCATCGAGGATCTGCTGACCGAGGCATTTGTACAGCATCCCAAGCTGGAAGAGTGGGACCGTCAGTCGGCGGAGCCGGTCTTTATCAAGAACCTGGAAAATGTACAGGGGGATGAGCGCGATGTGATCCTCTTCTCCATCTGCTACGGACCGGATAAGAACGGCAAGGTGTCCATGAACTTTGGTCCGCTGAACCGGGATGGCGGATGGCGTCGACTGAATGTGGCGATCTCTCGTGCAAGAAAAGAAATGGTCGTATATTCTGTATTGCGGCCGGAGCAGATCGATATCAGCCGTACCAGAGCCGAGGGCGTGGCCGGATTGAAGGGCTTTTTGGAATTTGCCAAACATGGACAGGGCATGATCGCGGCAAAGAGTGGTACGCAGACGGTACATGAGGATGCGGTGGTGCGCGAGATCGCAGCCGCCGTGAGCAGTCTCGGATATGAAGTGCGTACCAATGTGGGCTGTTCGAAATACCGTCTGGATATGGGTGTGGTAGACCCGGAGAATCCGGAAGATTATCTGCTGGGCATCCTGCTGGATGGCGTAAATATGAGTGGTGATCAGACGGCGGCAGACCGTTTTGCGGTGCAGCCTTCCGTATTGGCGGGGCTGGGCTGGCGTACCATGCGCCTCTGGACCATCGAATGGCTGGATGATGCGCAGAGGGTGTTGCAGGAGATCGGACGAAAAATAGAAGAAGCAAAACAGCAGAAGGAAGAAGAAAAGCGTCTGGCGGAGCAGCGTGCGGCGGAAGCAGAGGCAGAAGCGGCGAGAGAAGCAGACGGGGAGACGGCAGAAAAGGCGGATACGGAAGCGGAAGATCAGGAGGAGGAAGCCAACCCGGAGGATGCAGCGGGAACGATCAAGCTGGGGAACTATACTTTTGAGCGTATGGAAGCGGCAAAGAGCGGAGGACGTCAGCAGGCGTATGAAAGTGCGATGCCGCAACAGGTCGGAACCTCCGAAGGCTATGCGGAGCACAGTCAGCTAAACAATGTACGCAAGACGGTGGTGCGTTATCTTATTGCGGAGGCACCCATCAGCCGCAGGGCACTGATGAAAAAAACATTTGCGGACTGGGGTGTGAGCCGTACCACATCCCGCACGGAAGATATCTTCGACCAGGCGGTGCAGGGCGTATCGTGTCAGAAAACCAGGGAACGGGACGCGGTATTTTACTGGAGAGCCGATCAGGATCCGCAGACCTATGACAGCTATCGCGGGGCCGATCAGAACGGGAATTATCGTGGGATCGAAGATGTACCGTCGCAGGAGATCCGTGCGGCCATCCGGGACATTCTGGAGGCACAGGTCAGCCTGACACGGGAAGATCTGCTCAAGGCTGTGGCAAAGTGCTTTGGCTGTCCGCGGATGGGCTCTACGATCGAAACCGTGATCGGATATGCTTTGGATGACGGCATCGACCGCGGTATCTTCAAAGAGACGGATGGCGGAAAAATAGTATTGACATAATTCGAAAAACTAAAGGAAGTCGATAATTAGTAATGAAGAAACTGTCAAAATACTTAAAAACGGTGATCCTACTCCTGGTCCTGATCGTCATTACAGGTTTGCCGGCGGCATTTCCACGCTTTTGTGACTGGTATACGGATCACATCTACGGCATACTTTGTGATGCGATATCGCATATTACGGGGCTGTTTCCGTTTGCGCTGGGCGAGATCATTATGTTTCTTGGAGCGTTTCTCTTAGTAGCGGGGATCGTGATCCTGTTGCTGTTGATCTTCCTGCGAAAAAAGCCCCGGTATCGGAAGTTTGTGAAAGTATATTTTCAATCCTTTTCCATTGCACTGCTGATCGTTGTCTTGATCTATATGCCGATGTGGTTTGTTCCTTTTTGCGGAACGGTGCTCGGGCAGGGGAATCCTGAGCTGCGCACGAGCTTTACCTACGAAGAGATCAGTGACCTGTTATGGTATTGTGTGGAGAACGGTAATGCCGCAGCGGAAGAGATCGCCATTGCGGAAGACGGCAGTGTGGCATTTCACAGCATCGAGGAAAACCGGGTTCTGATCACCAAAGCTATGCAGGAACTGGGGGCGGAATTTCCGAGACTGAAGGGATATTATCCTCCGGTAAAAGAAGCCATTTGCTCGGATATTCTGGAACGAATGGGCATCGGTGGGTACAATTATCCCTATACCTGTGAGCCGACACACAACCGGTACATCTCGCCTATGTGGCAGCCGATGCTGGATGCACACGAATACTCGCATCACAAGGGCTATTATAAAGAAAACGAAGCCAATCTGTTAAGCGCACTGGCCCTCAGCCGTAGCGAAGATCCTTACCTTCGTTTGATCGCCTTTGTGGAGATGTATAATTATCTGCATCAGGATTATCTGGAAACCATGGATCGGGTTTTGGATCAGAAGATCGCTGCCGGAGAGGTGAGTGGCTGGCCGGAAGAGTTGAAGACGAGAGAAGACATAGAACGCAGAGTACAGATCTATTATGAGGTTTTCGGTGAGGAACCGGAGTTTTCGGAGCGTGTATGGCAGATCTATCAGGCGGGGGATGAGATTGAACAGGCCATCTATGATGCCGATCCGCACCCCATTGATGATATGCCGGCGGTAGATGAGGCAATTAGCGAAACCGCCGATACCGGCTGGAAAGTGCAGGGGGATATCTTGCAGGAAAACTCCTACGATGGGGTGACGCTCCTGTTGCTGCAATACTTTTACAAATGAGCCATTTTATGATAAAATATAAAGAATGGAGGCGGCTATGAACGAGGTGGATGAGCTGATCGAAATGATCGATAACAAAATGAGCAGTGGCGTCAGCCGGCTTTCGGTCGGATTCAGCGAAGATCTGCAGACCGGTGTGAAGAGAGAATCCTATCATCATGGCAGATGTGATGTGGGCAGTCCTTGGGCAAAGGGAACCATTTCGAATTGTGATGTGACAGATCGTACGGAGGATAACTGATCCGGAAAGGGGTCAAATGTCGGAGTATTTTATCTATTATGCATCGATCAATATCGTAGGTGCTGTCATATTCGGGATCATGCTCTGGCATGACCGGATGCGTGTAGACAAGCAGGAAAAGCAGTTGAGGTATGATCAGGCATTGATTGCCTTTATGCTTTACTATGTGTCGGACGCGATCTGGGTCGGTGTGGATTCCGGCGTATTTCCGGCAAATTCGTTTACCATTCTGGCAACGGATTTTTCCAATTTTGTGATCATGACGGCGATCACATACACATGGCTTCGTTATGTGATGGCGGTAGAACAGATCCCTCGCAGAAACAGCGGGGCGGTGAAATTTACGCTGATCTTTCCCTTTGCGATATCGGTGATGGTTCTGATAGTTACCTATCTTGTGGCACCGGGACTTCTGATCGATGAAAATTTCAAGACCACGGGAATGTTTGATGCATTTATGGTCACAGTACCTTATATCTATCTGATCGCCGTGATCGTCTATACCGTGCGGGCAGCGATCAGGGAAGAAAATCCGATCGAAAAAAGAAAACATCTGTATATCGGGTTCCTTCCCATTATGGTGGTGGTGGGTGGTTTGATCCAGATGGTTCTGATACCGTTTCTGCCGATGTTCTGTTTTGCGGGGATCATCTTTATGCTGATGTTTTATATCCAGTCCATCGAATCGCAGATCTCTACGGACCCGCTGACAAAGCTGAACAACCGCGGTCAGCTGGTGCGTTATGTATCACAGGAGAGCAATCTGTGGATCGAAGGCAGGAGCACCTATGTCCTGATGATGGATATCAACGATTTCAAAAAGATCAATGACACCTTCGGACACGCGGAAGGGGATGTTGCACTGGTCATGTTGTCGGCGACTCTGATCAATGTGGTAAAGCGATCGAATATCCCGATCTTTTTGGGCCGATATGGCGGAGATGAGTTTGTACTGATCGCACATCCGACTACGGAAAAGGAATTGAATGAGCTGGTCAGAGAGATCCGCGAAGATATCCGGAAAAAATGCGAAAAGGAAAAGAAACCGTATTACTTATCCGTCGGTATCGGATTGGATGAGCTGATAAAAGAACAGGATGCATTTGCTAAATGTATCAAGCGCGCGGATGACAAAATGTATCAGAACAAGAAAGAAATGAAGAAATTGCAGGAGAGTACTGCAGGATCTGACGAAAAATAATCGGCAGTTTCGTAACAAATCTTACTTGACCAAAGCATTGGTGCATAATACAATAAAAAGGTATTCAAAGGTAACAAAAATATATATCAGGAGGTATTTCAAATGAAATTTGTATGTACAGTATGCGGTTATGTTCACGAAGGCGACAATCCGCCGGCAGAGTGCCCGGTATGCAAGGCTCCGGCAGAGAAGTTTAAGGAGCAGGCAGGAGAGAAAGTATGGGCATCCGAGCATGTAGTAGGTGTTGCAAAGGGTGTGCCGGAGGATATCCTTGCAGATCTGCGTTCCAATTTTGAAGGTGAGTGCTCTGAAGTAGGTATGTATCTGGCAATGGCGCGTGTGGCATATCGTGAAGGCTATCCGGAAGTAGGTATGTATTATGAGAAGGCTGCTTTTGAAGAGGCAGAGCATGCTGCAAAGTTTGCTGAGCTGTTGGGTGAAGTGGTAACCGATTCTACCAAGAAGAATCTGGAGATGCGTGTGGATGCCGAGAATGGTGCTACTGCAGGTAAGACCGATCTGGCGAAGCGTGCAAAGGCGCTTAACCTGGATGCGATCCACGATACCGTACATGAGATGGCCCGTGATGAGGCAAGACACGGTAAAGCATTTGAAGGTCTGCTGAAGAGATATTTCGGTTAAACGGTAAAAGAAACAGGATTAAAAAAGAGGGTTGTCATTGCGACATCCCTCTTTTATTATGTGGTTAAAATGTTTTTGCGATAAAGAAATCGATATACTTTTCTACTTTTTTTATGCATTCGTCAAAACGATCCGGTTGCCGGTCACATAGCTGGATCAGGAGCGAGACGGGAGCGCAGTATTCCATCGCAAGCAGCTCGGGATCGCACTTTTTCAGGGTTCCTTGTTCCATCATATATGTAAAGATTTTGGTATACAGATTCGTAATGTTCAACATCTGATACTCGGATGTTTTTGTTTTCAGATAATCGCTTCGGTATTGTTCTACGGTATATAGCTGGCGGAATCTCCGAATATTTTCATCACTCATGGTATAGGTGATCTGGTGCATACTGAATTCTTTGAGTTCCTCTTTGCTGTGTATGTGGACGACGGATTCCGGCAGCAGATTCATACGGCTTTTGTAGACCTCAGTGGCGCGGTCCTGCAGCAGTTCAAAAATTTCCAGTTTTCCTTTAAAGTATTTATACAGATTCGGTGCCTTCATACCGCTGGCTACCGCAATTTCATCGATGGAGGTACCGCCGTATCCTTTTGTTGCAAATAGTTCCAATGCAGCGTCCAGTACTTTGGCTCTTACGGATTCTACACTCATGTTGTCTCCCTTTATTGATAGATATAGTTTTCTGAAAAATTCGATCATTATTGACTTTACAGTACCATAATATCTTATTATAATAATAATTATATGTCAAGACAAATCAAATCTATAGGAAGGTTACCAAATGAATTATGTTTATGAAGTGCCGGAGAAGATGCTGAAAGCCTGTGACAGGGCGGGCAGAGTGGAACGGTTTGAGTACGATACCTTTACCTATGATGAAGGGAAAGCGGAACAGTCGTTGCACAAAGGCGCTTGGGTGTATCTGCCCTACGGATATGATGAGAGTAAAAAGTATAATATCCTGTATTTGCTGCACGGTGGTGGTGTGACCGAGGACTGGTGGTTCAAGATGTTTCCTGATACGGTGACGATCCTGGACAATATGATCGCGGACGGTATCTGCGAACCGTGTATCATCGTTACACCGACCTATTATCGGAACGGAGATCTGGAAGAAAATGCGGAGTATGTGACGGAGCACTTTCATATGGAGCTTCGTAAAGACCTGATTCCTGCGATCGAAACTTTTTACAGTACCCATGCGGACTCCAATGTATCGGAAAAGAATTTGATCGATACCAGAGAGCATAGGGCATTTGCCGGATTGTCTCTCGGTTCGATGACGACTTACCGCGCGGCTTTCTACAACAATTATGATCTGTTTGCATGGTATGGTCCTTTCTCCGGATGCTGCGGTCCAAAGGGAGATCACGAGGTTGAGATCAAGCGGATCTGTGAGACTCTGGCAGAGGGCGAAAAGAAGGGCCTGCCTTTGAAGTATATGTTCTGCTGTAATGGAGATAAGGATATCGCCTACGCGGAGCATAAAGATATCATGGAAAGAGTGCTTCCTCTTTGCCCACAGTTAAAGAAAGATGTGAACTATGATTTCTATGTGATCCCGGGCGGTGTGCATGATATGAAAGCATGGCAGCTGCACCTGTATCATGCGCTTCAGATTTTCTTTACTTTATAAGAAATATCTTTGTAATTCGCCGGAGTTCCGCAAGCGAAACTCTGTTGTAAAGGATAACGTTAGTGAAGATAGACAGACTCATCGGCATTTTATCGATAATGCTGCAAAAAGAAAAAGTGACCAGCGTGGAACTGGCGGAGAAATTTGAAGTATCCAGGCGGACGATCCTGCGTGATATTGATACGCTCAACTTATCCGGGATCCCGATCGTTTCCGAACCGGGGCAGGGTGGCGGTATGTCGATCATGGAGGGCTATAAAGTCGACCGGACGCTGTTATCTTCGGAGGATATGCAGGCCATTCTGTCAGGACTGCAGAGCCTGGACAGTATCAGCGGAACCAACCGGTATCGCCAGCTGATGGAAAAGATCTCCGCCAATGACACGGCATCGATCAATGCGGACAACCATATCATCATCGATCTGTCGAAATGGGACAAGTCATATCTTGCGGACAAGATCGAGCGGATCAAAAAGGCGATGGAAGAAAAAAGGGTTATTTCATTTCGTTATTTTTCGCCGACGGGAGAAAGTACGCGGAAGATCGAGCCGTATCATCTGGTCTTTCAATGGTCTTCATGGTATGTGTGGGGATACTGTAAAAAACGAAAAGACTACCGGATGTTTAAACTGACACGCTTAACGGATCTTGCGATCACGGATGAGCCGTGTGCAAAAAGAAAAGTACCGGAATATGTCTGCAACAAGACACAGCATTCCAAAGAGGAAATAAAGGTAACGGTGAAGTTTGACAGATCCGTAAAGTGGCGCATCATTGATGAATGCGGAGCGGACAGGCTGAAGTATGACAAGGAAGGGAATATCCTTCTGACATTTACCTGGTCGGATGTCCCGTCTTTGTTTCAGTTTATTCTGTCATTTGACGATAAAGCCGAGATCCTTGAGCCGGCGGAATACCGGGAAGAGTTTGCAAGGCATGTGAAAAAAATATTATCGCATTATGAAAGGTGACAAACTGTTGTCACCATTTGTGTACTACAATGAGCATATCAAACGAAAACAAACTGTAACTGTTCAGAACAGTTACAACAAAACAGGAGGTATGTATCAATGGAGTACGAAGTAGTAGAATTAAAAGAAGCAAAGGTGGCAGGATATGCAGCGCGTACGAATAATTCCGCGCCGGATATGGGAGCCGTGATCGGAGGACTCTGGCAGAAGTTTTTTACTGAAGGCGGATATGATGCGCTCCCGGGCAAGGTGTCCGGAAAAGCGATGGGGATCTATACTGATTACGAAAACGATGAGCATGGGGATTATACGGTTATGACAGCCTGTGTCGTAGACGGTGATGTGCCGGCTGGTTTTGAGACTCACGTATTGCCTGCCGGTAAGTATGCGAAATTTATTGTCCGCGGAAATATGGTAACGGCTGTGGGAGAATTCTGGCAGAAACTTTGGGAGATGAAACTGGATCGTACTTATGTATTTGATTTTGAAGAATACCAGAATGCGGATCTGGAAAACTGTGAGATCCATATCTACATCGGGATCAGAGGATAACAGAAAAGCAGAGGGGGTGTTGCAATGGCGAATGTATATGAAGAATGTCCGGTATTGGAAAATGAAAGATGGCGGTTACATTTGATAGAAAAAAGTGATGCAGAGGATCTGCTTAACGTTTATAGTGATAAGAATGCATTACCGTTTTTCAACAGCGATAACTGTGACGGCGACAATTTCTACTATCCGACAAAAGAGCAGATGGATAAGGCAATAGATTTCTGGCTCTATTCCTACCGGGAAAAATGGTTTGTTCGTTGGGTGATCATCGATAAGACGGTTTCCAAAGCAATCGGTACCGTGGAATTATTTCATCGGCCGGACAACGGAGATTTCGGCGAAGTGGGAGTACTTCGTCTGGATGTCGGAAGTGCATACGAGAGATCCGGTCTGTTGAATTCCCTGTTTGCATTGATCCTTCCGCCGGCGTATGAACTTTTTGACTGCGACCGCATCATTTCCAAGATACCGGTCTATGCAGTGGAACGTATCGATGCCGCAGAAAAATACGGTTTCACAAAATCGGAACAATACCTGATCGGAAAAGGAGACTACGCATACAACGATTATTGGATCGTAAGCAGATCGTAAAAGAATAACAGACTATTCAAGTCACGGGGCGTTTCACCGGTTCATTATGGGTCGGAGAAACGCCCCTGTGACTTGTTGCGCGTTTAAAGAGCGAAACTGTAAAGCAGGATGTATTGTAGGATTAGGGGCGGCATGATAAGATAACATCGGGAGATAGCAAAAAACAAAGATCTGTGATAACCGGAAGAACCGATAGGTTCTGAACAGTTATGATCTGATTTCTATGAGGGGGGATTCCATGAGAAAAAAAGAATCAAGAAAAAGGATCATGTCCGGAGTATGCCTCAGTATGCTGAGCCTGTTGATAGGATGTGGTGCATATATACAGCAGAAGGTTTAGAGACAGCTTTGAAGGATACACATCTTCCGTTTACGATCCGCACAAATTGTATTCCGGCCCAGTTTGATGAATTCTACGAAACCTATGATGTGGATCCGGATAGTCCGTATTATGTCCCGGAAGAGAAACGGCTAGACATATTCTGATAAAAGAAGGAAAAAACCACGGGTACGATTTCCCGTGGTTTTTGTTGTTTGTTATGCACTGATGCGGATCGCTTCATAGCGCTCGCTGTTGATCACCTGTTTCATGGCTTCCAGCGGAGTGAGTCCGATGCAGGACAGCATCTGTTTGAACACTGCTGCGGACTGGCCGGAGCAGAGCTGCACACCTTTTCGGTGGCTGTCTGCGTGGAACACATCATGCCGGCTGTTCACATTCCAGAAGATCACATTCGGGATCTCATAACCGTTTTTGCGATATTTATCGCGCATCTGGTCATAGAAGGTCCAGTCGCGGTTGCCGCACTGGTCGATCTCCATATCCGAGATGACGATGATGGATTTTACCATATCTTCTTTTCGCACGCGGTTTTGTAATGCAAGTTGCAATATGCGGTCAAACGCACTGTGCAGATCCGTATTCATGCCCCATTTCGCTTTTGCGATGGATGCCAGTTTCTGTTGCAGAGTCTGGCCCTTTACGGAAACGATCTCCGGCGAGCCGGAAAAGGTCATAAACAGATCGTGGTATGCGCCACGGTTGTGCTCTGCAAAATACAGCGCCAGACCAATGGAGGTTGCCATCGGACGGCCAATCATGGAGCCGGACACATCTGCCATAACGATGGCGTTGGTGCCCTTTTCCACATACTCCGGCAATGCATGCCACTGCGCTTCCAATACCTTTGATTCTTCTGCCGGGATCTTCGCGTTGGCGATATTCCAGGAGAAGGACAGGTATTTTTCCACGATATCATACGGATACAGCGTAGCGGAATGGATCACTTCTTCGCCCTTCACTGCACGGTCTACATATGCGGTAAAGCGGTCTTCGTCGTGGCGACGGAATGCATTACGATAGATCATCATGGCACGGGACGGTACAGCGCTGTAGCTGATCTCATCCCATTTGCCGGCGCTCATCAAGCCTTCTACCACACCGATATGTTTACGCATCTGACGAACGATCCGTTTGAATTCATATACGGAATAGCCCAGTTTCTGCGCAGTCAGGATACCCAGTTTACGGGTTTTCTCCGAGCTGGCATCGGCAGTTTTGATCCATTTAGCAAGCAGAGAGATCGCGTGACCTTCTGCCATGTTTTTACGGTCCTCTTCAAACTGGGTTTTCATGGCCGCCCACATCTCATTTTCGAGCTGTGTGCCTGTCAGCTCGTAGAGATCGTCGTAACGGCCATAAACACCCACCAGATCCAGATTGGCGCGTAATGCTTCCGGATGATACTGTGCCATATAGCGCAGCATGATGCGGAATGTACGGCGTTCACCTAAGCCGCCGCGTACATCACGGCCATAGAAAGCCAGTTTGGTTGCAAATAATGCATCTTCTTTATAGGCATCTGCGAACAGGCGCTCGATACGGTCATCTTCTGCTTCTCGCAGTGCGCCGATGCAGCCGAAAAGGTCCAGGCAGCGATCACCGGTGGTGTTCAAAGCAACGGCACCGTTTTCAGTACGGGTGCGGGTTGCCTGTCTTTTTAATAATTGTGCAAAATTCATTTTTGTTTCCTCCTTACTATAACTGTCAGGACACATCTTTTACCTTGGAATGGATAAAAATAATTGCTGTCAGCGTCCCATAAATTTAACATGACACTTCTTCCTTTTTTCAGCGGATTCGAACCGGAAAGATTAGATCTTTAACCAATAGGATACATGCTGTATGTGCCACAATAAATTTTCGTAGCAGGGACCGGATTCGAACCGGCGACACCGGAGTCATAAGCTCATAATGATTTGCGGTTAGGATCACCATAAATAAATTCTCAGGATCCGTTTTTTCGTGCTCTACCAACTGAGCTACCCTGCGTTACTGCAGATCGGATTTCGTATCGATCGCATATACACAAGATAACAGACGGCAACAAAATAATCATTTCAAAAAAGCTGCGAAGATGATAGAATCAATGTATGTCGGATTTTCAGGAATTGATCAAAAACATAGATAAGTGTCGCGATTATGTACGGGATTTCTTTGTGTACGGCTTCAAGAGCCGCAGTGATTTCCCGGGAAAGAGTGCGCGCACTTATGATGATGAACGCCGGCGTATCGTGAGCTGGCTGCCGGATTATGTTCGTGAGGACTACAGCGAAGGCGGCAAATCCAAAAATATTTCCCTGCAGATCGATCAGAAGAAATTGGATACAAACCCGTTGTTCCGGGTATGGCAGACCAAAAGCTTTACGGATAAGGATCTGATGCTGCATTTCTGCCTGTTGAAACTTCTGGAGAAAAAAGATGCGGAATATTCGGCGGCAGAGCTGACGGATCTGCTGATGGACGAATATGCTTACGAAGCGGATCTGCAGAGTGTGCGCCGCAAATGCAATGAATATGCGGAAGAGGGGCTGCTAAAGATCCGGAAAGAAGGCAAGAGCATCTTCTACAGCAGGGATCTGCGTTTTGACGAACTGCCGTATGCAGAGGAACTTTTGGATCTGATCTGCTGCTTTCAGATGGATCAGCCACTCGGTGTTGTCGGAAATACGATATTGACCGGCCAAAAAGAAAAAAATGAGATTTTTCACGTGAAACACGGATTTCCGACCTTTACGCTGGAAGATGAAGTGCTGCTGAGCTTGCTCGATGCCATTCATGAAAAGAAAAAAGTGAAGCTTCGCGTGCAGAACAACCGCAATATGGAGCGGGAGGGAAGTCTCAAAACAGGGTTACCTCTGCAGATCTTTGTGAGTACCCGCAGCGGCAGAAGATTTGTATGTATGCATATGGAAGGCAGGAAGACGGCGCATTTTACATGCCTGCGGCTGGATCAGATCAAAGAAGTGAATGTTCTGTCGGTGGAAGAATCGGAAGATCGCCGGCAGAGGCTATATGAACGCCTGATGGAAGAGAAAAAAGCGGTCTGGGGCGTATCCTTTGCCCCGTTGGTTCCGGGACAGGGCGCTTTGCAAAAGGTGGTCCTCACGATCTATGCGGACGAACAGATCGAACCGTTTATCCCGCAACGCCTCCTGAGAGAGGGGGAAGGCGGCAGCGTGGAGCGCATCGCACAGGATACCTTCCGTTATGAAAAAACTGTGAAGGATGCGATGGAGATGTTTCCATGGATCCGTAGTTTTACCGGCAGGATCTTGGACCTTACCATTTACGGAACGGATGGCGAGGAACTGACGGAAGAGAATGAACGCCTGAAAAAGATCTTTCTTTCGGATCTGAAGAAAATGTATGATATGTATGGGATATAATGAATTATAGATTATGGAAAAGCTTTTTTCGGAAATCTACAATCGATATTTCGGGATTGTGAACCTGCTTTTATCCAAAAAAGGGCCGATCACTAAGAAGCTGTTGCAGGATACCGTACAGAAGAATGGGTTCGGAGAGAGCCTTTTGTTTCTGCTGCCCAGACTCTCGGCAAACGAATGGGAGTTGTTTGAAGAAAAAGACGGCGTATACCATTCCAGGATCAAAGGTGGTGTGAAACAGCCCTTAAGCCGCCTGCAGAAGCGGTGGTTAAAGGCAGTACTGGAGGATCCGCGCGCGAGTCTGTTTCTGGAGAAAGAACAGATTCGAAAACTGAAGGGATCGTTGCAGGAAGTACAGCCATTATTCGCATATCAGGATTTTTATTACTTTGATCGTTTTTCGGACGGGGATGATTATACAAAGGAGGGCTACCGGCAGCATTTTCGGACCATTCTAAGCGCCATCCGTAACGGACAGATGCTCCGGATCCTTTATCAGGCGCGCCGGGGACGGAATACAAAACTGCTGGTGCAGCCCTATTATCTGGAATATTCCGTCAAGAATGACTGTTACCGGCTTTTGTGCAGGCGCGGCAATCAAAGACATACGCTGCGTGTCTCGAGGATGCAGAAGGTGGAGATCGGTGAGAACGCGGCAGATGTTGACGGGATGATGCGAAAGGAAAAAGAGCCGGAAAAGGTTACTTTGATCGTAAAAGACGAGCGCAATGCCATGGAGCGTGTGATGCTGCAGTTTGCCGATTACCGCAAGAACACGGTGCGGCTGGAGGATAACCGCTACCGTTGTGAGATCTTTTATGACAAAGACGATGAGACGGAGCTGCTGATCGAGATCCTGTCTTTCGGGCCGATGCTGCAGGTGATCGGGAATGAGCAGTTTATCAAACTTGTTCAGGAGCGATTAAAAAAGCAGGCTGCACTGACATCTATGGCATAGCAGCAAGGTTTATGATATAGTTTAAGAGGTTAATTTATCAGAAGGGGGTATATGGATCATGGCAGCAGAAAAGATCTGCGTAAAGGCGCAGGATCGCGCAAACTTCAACAATAATGTAGACTACTGTGTCGGTACGGGCCGTCTGGGGCTGGCACTGACGGAAGAGTATCTGAAGGAACTGGCTTATGTGCAGGAGATGATCGGGTTTTCCTGCATCCGCGGACATGGCCTTTTTTCAGATGATGTGTCCATCTATCATGAATATGAAGAAAACGGGGAGACAAAGGTGGAGTATAACTACACCTATATCGACCGTATCTTTGATGCTTATCTGAAGCTGAATATCCGGCCGTATCTGGAACTGGGGTTTATGCCGGGACAGCTGGCCAGCGGTACCCAGACCATCTTTTACTGGAAGGGCAACACCACGCCGCCTAAGGAATACAAAAAATGGACGGATATGGTGATCGCGCTGCTGGCGCATCTGAAGGTGCGTTACGGTGAGGCGGAAGTGATCACCTGGCCCATTGAGGTATGGAATGAACCGAATCTGCCGGGCTTCTGGTACAAGGCGGATATGGAGGAGTATTTCAAACTCTTTAAGGAGACCTTCCTTGCGATCAAAGCTTATGACGACCGTTTTCAGGTGGGAGGGCCTGCCATCTGCGGGGTAAAGGATGCGGAGTGGATCGAAGCGTTCCTGAAATTCTGCAGAAAAGAAGGGATCAAACCGGATACGATCACACGGCATCATTATACGGTGGAATTTCCGGAGCGGATCGGGCATTATGATTATTCCAAACTGGAAGATCAGGAGATGCGTTTTGCAAACCTGCAGTCCACACGGGATATCGTGGATTCCTTTGAGGAATTCAAAGGCCTGCCGATCTTTTTGTCGGAGTTCAGCACTTCCTATACCCCGAGGGGCGTGATCCATGACACCAATCTCAATGCGGCATATCTGGCCAGACAGCTTTCCGGATTGGGGGATGTGAATTACGGCTATTCGTATTGGACCTTTGGCGATGTGTTTGAAGAGCAGGGAGTGCCCAATTCGCTCTTCCATGGTGGATTCGGTATGGTGGCACATGGAAACATCCCGAAACCGACATTCTGGACCTTTTATTTCTATAAGCAGCTTAAATTGTTCGGGCAGGACTGTGTCTACCGGGATGATAAGGCGGTGATCGTAAAGAATGAAAAGGGCTATGCCGGGATCCTTTGGAACATCGATGAAGAGGATGTGACGAGAGAGTTGGCATTTGAGCTTACGGAAGACGGTGAATATACCCTGCTCACAAAGACGGTGGACGAGACGACCTGTAATCCGCTGAAAGTATGGCATGATCTGGGCGAACCGGCATACCCGACTGCGGAGGAGACAGAGCTGATCCGAAGTGCTGCGCAGCCGCTGACGGGCAGCAGTATCGCAAAATCTGAAGACAAGACGGCAAAGGTGAGCATAGTCACGAGACGAAACGGTGTAGTATACTTTAGCCTGACGAAGCGGAAGGCTACACCGGATCGCGGATACGATTACGAAAAGGTGCTTTCGTTTCACTGAGTGATCAAGGACAGTTTATGGAGGCAAAAAGTGAAGAAACGAATCGCAGTACATCCTGTTGTGGGCAGAACCATCTGCTGCACGGCGCTGGCGGGCACGATGCTGCTGGCGGGCTGTGGGGAGCAGGCAGGACAAGTTCCCGGAGGGGAAGCGGTGATGGAAACCGCAGTAAGTGAGGGGCAGACGGCAGAGAATGCCGCAGAAGTATCTGACAACAATGTGGAGGAGGAAATAGAAATGAATTACGAAGAAATGTTTCAGGGGTTGGAGCTGACAAAGAGCTTTAAGGGGATACAGAATAACAATCCCATCATCGAGCAGCATTACGGTGCAGATCCGTTCGCGATGGTATATGATGATACCGTATACTTCTATATGACGGCGGATGCTTATGAGTATAATGCTGCAAAGGAGATCAAGGAGAACAGTTACAGTAAGATCGCCAGCATTTATGTGGTGTCTACCAAGGATATGATCAATTTTACCGATCACGGTGAGATCAAAGTGGCCGGCAGAGACGGTGTGGCAACATGGGCGAAGAATTCCTGGGCACCGGCAGCAGCCTGGAAGATGATCGACGGCAAGCCGAAGTTTTTCCTGTATTTTGCGGATAACGGCGGCGGTATCGGTGTGGTATGCGCGGACAGCCCGGTGGGACCGTTCCGTGATGAACTGGGTAAAGGTCTGATCCGCAGAGATATGGAGAACTGCGGTAATGTGGAATGGCTCTTTGACCCGGCGGTGCTTGTGGATGATGACGGCAAAGCGTATATCTATTTTGGTGGCGGTGTACCCCAGGGCAAGGCGGCACACCCGATGACCGGCCGGTGCGCGCAGCTGGGCGATGATATGATGAGTCTGGTGGATGTGCCGCAGACCATTGATGCGCCGTATCTGTTTGAGGATTCCGGTATTCACAAATACAACGATACCTATTATTACACCTATTGCAGCAATTTCAGCGTGGACGAAGAAGGCACCAAAGAATACGGTATGGAAAACGGTGAGATCTGTGTGATGGAGAGCAAGAGCCCGCTGGGGCCGTTCACCTTTAAGGAGAGGATCCTGCGTAATCCGGGGTATTACTGGCAGGTAGGCGGCAATAATCACCATGCGATCTTCCAGTTTAAGGATCAGTGGTATATCACTTATCATACCCGCATGCTGGAGAAAGAGCAGGGCATCCTGCACGGCTATCGTTCTACCAGTATCGATGAGATCACCATTGCGGAGGATGGTACCATCGGGGATGTTCCGATGACAAAGGACGGCAGATCCCAGGTAGGTTATCTGGATCCGTATCAGACGATCAATGCGGCGACTTTTGCGGTAATGGGTGGCGTAAATACCGCACCGGCAGATGAAGTGAGCAAGGAGTGCGGCTGCGGCAATATGTTGCTGACCGAGATCAACAGCGGGGATTTTGTAAAGCTGCAGGGTGTGGATTTTGGCAGTACCGGAGCAAAGAAAGTGATCGCTACCATCAAGGCAAACGAGCAGGAAGGCGCGATCCGTGTGAGCACAAAGGCTGCAGACGGTGATGTGGCAGGCTATATCCCGGTAAAGGGTGACGGCAACGAGACCACCGTGATCGAGGTGGAACTGGACAATGCGATCAGCGGCGTACAGGATCTGTATTTCACCTTCTACGGTGAAGGCTACGAGGTGCTGGACTGGAGATTTGAATAAGATCGGATGGTAATAATGATGAGGGGCGCTGCTTTCGGAGAAACCGGAGCAGCGTCCTTTTTGCATTGAAAAAAATTGTTTTTTTTGATATGATAAACATAAGTGGGGACAGGTAGTTTTCGGGGGTAATTATGGGCGAAAAGAAAAAGATTCTCATGATCGATGATGTGTCTCTGAATCACGCAACAGCGCGTTCTGTGCTGCAGGATACCTATGAGCTTTATGAAGCGGATTCCGGTGCTGAGGCGTTTGAACTGCTCAAAGAGATCGAGCCGGATCTGATCCTTCTGGATGTGGTCATGCCGGAAATGAATGGTATGGAAGTGCTCAAAAAATTAAAGTCGATTCCCGCATACAAAAACATACCGGTGATCTTTCTGACGGCTGACACCAGTCCGGAGGCAGAGGTGGAGGGCTTTAAGCAGGGCATTGTGGACTATATCACCAAGCCGTTTATTCCGATGGTAATGCTGAAACGGATCGAAACACAGATCGAGCTGGCGCAGTATCAGAAAAATCTGGAAGAAAGCGTGGCAAAGAAGATCGAAGAAATGGAGCAGATGTATGATCTGGTCACGGTTTCCTTTGCCGGGCTGGTGGAATCCAGAGACGGTGTGACCGGTGTGCATCTGAAAAACACATCGATCTATTTTACGGCATTTATCAGTCATCTGAAGACGCTGGAGCGTTATCGGGAGTATCTGCCGCCTTCGGTGGTGAAAAAAGCCTGTCGTTGTGCGCCGCTGCATGATGTGGGAAAGATCGCCATCCGGGATGCCGTGCTGCAAAAGCCGGCGTCGCTGTCCTCGGATGAGTTTGAGGATATGAAGCTGCATTCGGTGATCGGCGGGGAACTGTTTGATTATCTGGAGACGAGGATCCCGGACACGGAATTTGCGCATATCGCCAGTCAGATTGCCAAATCCCATCACGAAAGATGGGATGGTAAGGGCTATCCCTATGGCCTGAAGGGGGAAGAGATCCCGTTGCTGGCCAGGATCATGGCGCTTGTGGATGTTTATGATGCTATGACCAGCAAGCGTCCGTACAAAGAGCCGATCTCCCATGAAAAGACTATGGCATTTATCGCAGCCAACAGCGGCACCCAGTTTGATCCGGATCTGGTCAATGAGTTTCTCAATATCAGCAATGTGATCAAAGAGTGTCTTGAAACCAAGGAGTATATGATCGAAAAGAAGCAGTATTTTTCCACCGGCAATAAGATGTGACCTTTCGGATGATCCGAAAAAAAGATGGCGTTTACCCTTGCTTTATGATATAGTGGTTAGTTGAAATGTACTTTAGAGGTACTCCTGTATCAAAAAGCGAGGGTAAAATTATGGAATCTTTTATCAAAAAGGCAGATTTTTTTAAGGGAAACAAGCCGGAGGACATCGTTGCAAAGTACGGTACACCGGTATATGTCTACAATGAGGATATCCTGCGGGACCGTATGCGCAAGGTCAGCAAGATCATCACCAAGTATGAGTTTCATTCCAATTATTCCATCAAGGCAAATACCAATTTCAATATCTTAAAGATCGCGCTCTCCGAGGGACTGTATGCGGACGCTATGAGCGTTGGTGAGATGCGGATCCTGCTGGACGCGGGTTTTCCGGCAGAGAAGATCTTCTTTGTATCCAACAATGTTTCTAAAGAAGAGATGCAGTTTGCTATTGATCACAAGATCATGGTAAGCATCGACTCCCTGAGCCAGCTGGAGCAGTTCGGCGAGATCAATAAGGGCGGAAAATGTGCGGTCCGTATCAATCCGGGCGTAGGCGCCGGACATCATGAAAAGGTGGTGACGGCCGGTAAGAAGACCAAGTTTGCGATCGCGGAAGAGGATATCGATCAGATCTTTGAGATCGCTGCAAAGTATGACCTGACCATCGCCGGCATCAACCAGCATGTGGGATCCCTTTTTATGGATCCTGAACCGTTTCTGGCAGCAGTAAAGAATTTCCTGCGGATCGCAATGAAGTTTGAGAAACTGGAGTTCATCGATTTTGGTGGTGGTTACGGTATCCCGTATCACAAGCTGGATGATGAGCAGGATTTCCCGATGGAGTCCTTTAAGAAGGATTTCGAAGTGCTGATCGACGATTTTGTGAAAGAATACGGTTACGCGCCGCTCTTCAAGACCGAGCCGGGCAGATTTGTTGTGGCAGAGAGCTGTATCCTGCTGGGCCGGGTACATTCCACCAAGCAGAATTCCGGCGTGAAATATGTTGGAACCGATATCGGTATGAATGTGCTGGTGCGTCCGTCTATGTACGATTCCTGGCATGATATCGAATTTATCCGTAATAATGAGATCGTTGCCCGTGAGAAGATGGAGGAGCAGACTGTGACCGGCAATATCTGTGAGTCCGGTGACCTGCTGGCAAAGAATCGACTGCTCCCGGTAGCGCAGAAAGGGGATCTGGCCGCAGTTCTGGATGCCGGCGCTTACGGCTATGCAATGTGCTCCACTTACAATTCCAGACCGCGTCCGGCAGAGGTGCTCATCACATCCGATGGCGAAGTAAAGTGCATTCGCCGCGCAGAGACCTACGAGGATCTGATGCGCCTGTTTGAAGTATAAAAGAGAGAGGATAGGGTGGTGAGAGTTAAATGAGCGGCGGATTTGGTTTTATTAAGATGGACAGTCCGTTCATACGGTTCCTGAGTTTTATGGCGGATCTGATGATCCTCAATCTGTTGACGGTACTGTGCTGTATACCGGTGGTGACAGCGGGGGCATCTTTTGCGGCCATGCATTATGTGCTGACCAAGATGGTGCGCAATGAAGAAGGCTATATCGTGAAATCGTTTTTTCATGCCTTCAAACAGAATCTGCTGCAGGGGATCTTTATCTGGATCGGTATGATCGGTGTCGGAGCCCTTTTGTGGGCGGATTATATGATCCTGCTGACCAATGGGAGTACAACGACCGGCTGGCCGGCGATCATTCTTTACGCGATCGCGATCTTTGTACTGATGACAGCATTGTACATATTCCCGGTGTTGTCCCGTTATCACAATACGATCCGCGGGATCATCAAGGTGGCAGTCTCCATGATGATCGTCGGTATGGGATACCTGCGTACGATCGCTAATGTGCTGCTGTTTATGGTACCGTTTGCGGTGGTATGGTTTATGGGAATGGATGCAATGCCGTTTCTGATCGTTTTCTGCTTTACCTTACCGGGGTACTTCCGGGCGGTGCTCTATAACGGACTGTTTAAGAAATACGAAGAAGCAGTGGAAGATACCACGGAGCAGACAGAAGAGAGTACGGAAGTAAGCACAGAAGAAAATGCATAAATAAATAAGGCCCGGTGCATTACGCATCGGGCCTTTTGCATAGGAATTGTTTTTATACCTTCGGCAGCAGATCGATGGACTTCTTCAGGTCTTCATCCGTCGGGATGTAATCACTCATTTCACCATCATTGAATTTCTGATAAGCTACCATATCGAAATAACCGGTACCGGTCAGGCCGAAGACGATGTTCTTTGCTTCGCCGGTCTCTTTGCACTTCAGAGCTTCGTCGATCGCAACACGGATCGCATGGCTGGATTCCGGTGCGGGCAGGATGCCTTCTACACGGGCAAAGGTGCGGGCGGCATCGAACACGCTGGTCTGTTCTACACTTCTGGCGGTGATCAGTTTCTGGTCATACAGTTCGGATACGATGCTGCTCATACCGTGATAACGCAGGCCGCCGGCGTGGTTTGCAGACGGGATGAAGCCGCTGCCCAGGGTGTACATCTTTGCCAGCGGACATACCTTACCGGTATCGCAGAAGTCGTATGCGTATACACCGCGGGTCAGGCTCGGGCAGGATGCCGGTTCAACCGCGATGATCTCGTAGTTGTTCTCGCCGCGAAGCATCTCGCCGACAAAGGGAGAGATCAGACCGCCCAGATTGGAACCACCGCCGGCGCATCCGATGATCATATCCGCCTTGATGCCGTACTTATCGAGGGCTGCTTTGGTTTCCAGACCGATCACGGACTGGTGCAGCAGTACCTGGGAAAGAACGGAGCCCAGTACATAGCGATAGCCCTCCTGGGAAACGGCAGCTTCTACTGCTTCGGAGATGGCGCAGCCAAGGCTTCCGGTGGTTCCCGGGAACTCCGCGTTGATCTTGCGGCCCACTTCGGTATTCATGGAAGGGGACGGAGTCACGGTAGCGCCGTAGGTACGCATCACCTCGCGGCGGAACGGCTTCTGCTCATAGGAAACCTTAACCATATATACCTGGCAGTCCAGATCAAAATAGGAACATGCCATGGAAAGAGCGGTACCCCACTGTCCGGCACCGGTCTCGGTGGTCACACCCTTCAGTCCCTGCTTCTTTGCGTAGTATGCCTGCGCAATGGCGGAGTTTAATTTGTGGCTTCCGGAGGTATTGTTGCCTTCGAATTTATAATAGATGTGTGCCGGAGTGTCCAGCTTCTTCTCCAGGCAATAAGCCCGTACCAGAGGTGACGGACGGTACATTTTGTAGAAATCACGGATCTCATCCGGTATATCAAAGTATGTCGTTGTATCATCCAGTTCCTGTTTTGCCAGTTCTTCGCAAAAGATACCGGACAGTTCCTGCAGGGTGACCGGCTGTAAGGTGCCGGGATTCAAGATCGGGGCCGGCTTTTTCTTCATATCGCCGCGGACATTGTACCACTGCTTCGGCATCTCCGATTCTTCCAGATAGATCTTATAAGGGATCGTACTCATAAAAACCTCCATTGATTCTGTATTTGATTCTGTATCCATTGTTATGAAAAACAAACACAACGCCTAACATTATAATACAGGAAACGATATTCCGCAACCGAAGAACGACGGTAAATCGCAGGGTTTACGGGGAATCGGAAGATGCCTTTGTATAATATGTAGAAGAGAGGCTATGGGAATACCAAAAAAGTTGTTAAAAATGTTATGAAAAAAGTGCTTGCATTTCACAGACGGATATGGTAACATTCATTTTGTTGCGAAAAGCAATGCACCGCTAGCTCAGTTGGTAGAGCACCTGACTCTTAATCAGGGTGTCCAGGGTTCGAGCCCCTGGCGGTGCACGAAAGCATTCGTTTTGACAGCAGGGACTGTTGGGGCGGATGTTTTTTTGTATCTATTTGCAGATATTTTTATCGAGGGTTTTATGAAAAAGAAGAGATTTTGGATATTTCTGATCCTGATCGGTGTCGGTATACTTTGCTGGCTGATCTCCTGGATCCCGGTGACGGAACATATTTCGCTGGATCTGCTGGCGACAGAAGATAAAAATGTCCGTATCGCGCTGATCACGGACCTGCATTCCTGCTGGTACGGAAGCGGACAGAAGGATCTGCTGGCGCGGGTGGAAAAGGAGCAGCCGGACATAGTGCTGCTGGGCGGTGATATCTTTGATGATGTTCGGAAGGATGATCTTTCAAAGGTTGCAGTGGCGGCATTGGCGGAAAAATATCCCAGCTATTATGTTTCGGGAAACCATGAATGGTGGAGCGGGCGTATGGATGAGATGAAGGCATGGCTGGAAAGTGCGGGTGTCTGTGTGCTGGCCGGGGAGTGTGAAACGATCACCTGCAACGGCTGTATCATCGATATTTGCGGGATTGATGACCCGACGGACATCGGCATCAGCCGCTGGCGGGAGCAGATGGAGCAGGCATACGGACAGACGGATGAGAGCCATCTGCGGCTGCTGCTCACACACCGGCCGGAAATGGTGGAGGAATACGCAAAGTATGATTACGACCTGATCATGGCAGGGCACGCGCATGGCGGACAGTTCTGGATACCGTTTTTGAGAAAGGGAGTATTTGCGCCAGACCAGGGGCTGATGGCAACCTATGTGAACGGGTTGTATGAACTGCCGAACGGGAGTATTCTGGAGGTGAGCCGCGGGCTGGCCAGAGAGAGAGTACCGGCACCCCGTTTTTTCAATCCGCCGGAAGTGGTCGTGATCGATATTCATTAATTATTTGAGGGAAAACATAGTGTTTGATACACATGCACATTATGATACGCCGGAATACGATGCGGACCGGGCAGAGACGCTGCGGTTTGTGCGTGATGCCGGCGTTTTGCATATCCTGAATGTTTCCTATGATATGACTTCATCTGCGCGGAGTGTAGCGCTGGCGGAAGAGTATCCGTTTGTCCGGGCAGCAGTGGGGGTTCATCCGCTGTATCTCCGGGATTTTGATGATGCGGCAAAACAAGAGCTGCAGGCATTGCTGCGACACCCTTCGGTTGTGGCGGCAGGGGAATGCGGCCTGGATTATTATGCGCTGAAAAAGAGGAGAACGGGGGATGTGGTACTTCCGGAGGCAGATGTCCGCAGACAGCAGCGGGAAGTCTTTGCCTGGCAGCTGCAGTTGTGTGCGCAGAGCGGTCTGCCGGCAGTGGTGCACTCCGTGGCGGCGGCGCAGGATACTTTGGAGTTGCTGCGGGCCTATCCGACAGTGCGGGGCGTGATGCACGGTTTTTCCTATTCCGTAGAGGTTGCGATGGAGTGTGTGAAGATGGGCTGGCGGATCGGTATCGGTACGGGGATTACCCGGCCGGGGGCGAGAAAGATCCGGCAGGTGGCAGCGAAGATCCCGATCGAGGCGATGCTGATCGAAACGGACTGCCCCTATCAGGTGACGGAGTCGATGCGCGGGCAGAGAGGGGATTCCCGGATGCTTTCTGAGATTGTCCCGGAGATCGCGAAGCTGCGGGGGATATCTCCGGAGGAAGTGGTCTTGGCAACAACGGAGAATGCGAGCCGGCTGTTTTTTTGAGCCAAAGAACCGGCTTTTTTATTCCCAAAATCCCGAGATTATTTTAGGAATCTTTATACTCTTGAAAGTATCCTTGCAGTCTGCTAAAGTAGGGGGTGGTATACAAGGATACCTCGGAGGAAGAACATGAAGAGAAGAAATCTGATCAGAAGATTTGCGGCAGCGGCAGTGGCAACGGTGGTTTCGTTTGGGACACTGGCGCAGCCGATGAGCGTATTGGCAGGGGAGCAGCTGGGGGAGACGGATTTTGAGGAAGGAAAAGGTCTGCCCTGGCATATCGTGGAATCCGGCCCGGGAAAGATGGAGTTTGATATTACCGGAGGAAAGTATGTGATCACCATCGTGAATCCCGGCGGGGCATCGAGAGGCGGTGAGGACCGCTGGGACTGCCAGTTCCGCCATAGAGGACTGAAGATCGTGGCAGGGCATCAGTACCGCGTGCAGTATGAGATCACCCCGTCCAATGCCGGTAAATACTATACCAAGATCGGCAACCTGGAAGGAAATGTCGAGATATGGCATAACATGAGTAATGGTTATGACCTGGATGCGACATGGGATCCGATCCAGATTGGCGCAAATGAGACAAAGAAGGTGGATATTACCTTTACGGCCAGCCAGAGTATGGATGTGGCAGAGTGGGCGTTCCATCTGGGGGGCGACGGACAGTACACGAATGGGGACTGTTTTCCGGCGGGAACGGTGATCACCTTCGATAATATGTCTCTCTACGATATGACTTCGGACGAGAATGACTATGTGGCAGAGACTCCGTGGGAGCGTTCCGGTGTGCTGACCAATCAGGTGGGCTATTTTGCCGGCGCGGCCAAGAAGGCAACACTGCTTTCCACCGAGAGCAAGGGCGTAGCATTTGATGTGGTGGATGCTGGCGGGAATAAAGTTTTCAGCGGCACATCCCAGCCCATCGGCGCGGATGCGGATTCCGGAGACAGTGTGCATGTGATCGATTTTACCGGATTGGATACGGCAGGCACCTATCATATCGAGGCGGCGAATGGCGCATCTTCCAGAGATTTTGCCATCGGAGACAGCAAGGTATATTCCGCATTGCTATATGATTCTTTGAACTATTTCTACCAGAACCGTTCGGGGATCGCCATCGAGAGTCAGTATATCACTTCCGGGGATGCCTCTTCCCTGGCGCGCGCGGCAGGCCATACGCCGGACAATGCGACCATCGAGCAGACCTGGGGCTATTCGGCTTCTTCCGGCACGATGGATGTGAGCGGTGGCTGGTACGATGCCGGTGACCACGGTAAATATGTGGTCAATGGTGGTATCTCTCTGTGGATGATGCAGAACCAGTATGAGACTGCAGTATGGACGGGAACCGCTGCGGCCTATGCGGACGGAACGATGAATATCCCGGAAAACAACAACGGTTATCCGGATCTGCTGGACGAAGCGCGTTGGCAGATGGAATGGATGATGAAGATGCTGGTGCAGGACGGTGAGTGTAAGGATATGGCTTACCATAAGGTGCACGACGAGAAATGGACAGGTCTCGCCATCGCACCGGCAGAAGATACCGTGAACCGCGTCATCAAGCCGCCTACGACAGCAGCGACTCTGAATGTGGCAGCTTGCGCGGCTCAGTCGGCAAGACTCTGGAAGGGGATCGATGATAACTTTTCCGCAACCTGTCTGGATGTGGCTAAGCGCACCTATGCGGCGGCCAAAGCACATCCGGCTATGTACGCGCCTTTGGATGAGTCGGTAGGTGGTGGTGCTTACGGTGACGATAATGTAACGGATGAGTTTTACTGGGCAGCAACAGAGCTGTATATTACCACCGGCGAGGATTCCTATTATCAGGATATGAAGGGATCCGAGTGGTTTTTGAGATTGCCGACTTCCATGGACGGAGGGGAAAGTGTAGGCGCTGTGGGCAGCTTTGACTGGGGACACACGGCGGCACTGGGAACACTCAGTATCTGCGTGAATGGCGACAAAGTGGATGCGGGGGATAAGAAGACCGCGGCTGCCAATGTGATCGCGGCAGCGGATGCGTATATTAAGAAAGAAGACTCTCAGGGTTACGGTCAGCCGTACGGAGCATCCCAGATCGCTTATAACGATACGGACAAGGGCTATATCTGGGGATCGAACTCGGCAGTGGCAGACAATTCAGTGGTGATCGCGTATGGTTATCTGCTGACCGGGGACCAGAAGTATTATGACGGTGCAGTTTCCGGTATGGACTATCTGCTGGGGCGCAATCCTATGGACTACTCTTATGTGACGGGTTACGGTACCCATACGGTAAAGTATCCGCATCACAGATACTGGGCAAATCTGATCGATAGTAATTATCCGCTGGCGCCTTGCGGGGTACTGTCCGGCGGGCCAAATTCCGGTATGCAGGATCCCTGGGTACGCGGGATGGGCTGGAAGAAGGGAACCATCTCTCCGGCGAAGTGTTATCTGGATCATATCGAAGCCTGGTCGGTAAATGAATGTACCATCAACTGGAACTCTCCGTTAGCGTGGCTTGCGGGATTCCTGACCCAATATACGGCGGATGGTATTATTGTGGGCAGCACCGGAAACGGAAGCGGGCTGGCGATCAATCCGCAGAGTACGGCAAATACCGCGGCAGGCGGCTCGGATGCGCAGATGGTCGCCGGCACCCAGACGGTACAGGCCAATAATGATGGGAACAATGGTGGCGGTGTGGTTGCGCAGGTGAATGCAGACCAGCCGGCGAGAGTAGCAGACCCCGGGACCGGAGCTGTGACCGGCGGCGGAAACAGCGTACTCATCATTGTCGGGATCGTTGCCGGTGTGGTATTGATCCTTGCCATCGCTGCCATGGTCTTTATTTACAAGATGACGAAATTGAAACTGGAAGCCGGAAATAACTCCGCAAATAAGTGAGGTACCACATTGCAAAGTATCGCAACACCAACCAAAACCGCCGAGATCGTATCCCGGCACAACTTTATGTTCCGCAAGAAGTTCGGGCAGAATTTCCTGGTGGATATGTCCATGCTGGAAAAGATCGTGGATTCGGCGGAAGTCACCAAGGATGATATCGTACTGGAGATCGGACCGGGTATCGGGACCATGACCCAGGCGCTGGCAGAGCGTGCCGGCAAGGTGATCGCGGTGGAGATCGATACCGCCCTGATCCCGATCCTGAAGGAGACCCTGCAGGAATACGATAATGTAACGGTCATCAACGAAGATATTTTAAAACTCGACATCGACGCGCTTTCCAAAGAAAACGGCGGCAAACCGTTTAAGGTGGTGGCAAACCTGCCGTATTACATCACGACGCCAATCATTATGGCGTTGTTGGAAGGCACGGCTCCGATCGCGAGCATCACTATTATGGTGCAGAAGGAAGTGGCGGAGCGTATGCAGGTTGGGCCGGGGACAAAGGATTACGGAGCGCTTTCTTTGGCAGTGCAGTATTACGCCAGGCCGGAGCTGGTCTGTACGGTACCGCCGGAATGTTTTATGCCCAGACCCAAGGTGGCCAGTGCGGTGATCTGCCTGAAGCTATATGAGACTCCGCCGGTAGCGGTAAAAGATCCGGCGCATATGTTCAAGCTGATCCGTGCATCCTTTAACCAGAGACGCAAGACCCTGGCCAACGGACTGACCGGGGAACCTTCCCTGGGCCTTTCCCGTGAGCAGGTGACGGAAGCGCTGGTACAGATGGGGCTGCCCGAACTGATCCGTGGCGAGACTCTGACACTGGAGCAGTTTGCAAAGTTATCCGATCTGCTGAAAGGATAGATGACGGACACGGATCCGAGATCACCATTAATTGATAGTCTTCTGATCGGATAGTATTTGCGCAACCTGGAAAAATGTGGTAAACTAACTCCGATTGGTTTACCGTAATAAGAAAAAAGGAAGCGGCGGTGGATCGACACTGCCGCTTTTTTATGATTTTTGAAGAGGGAGCAAAAAAGATGAAGATCGTAGTATTGGCAGGAGGTACGAGTACCGAGCGTGAGGTGTCCCTGATCTCGGGAACCGGGATCTACCGGGCATTGAAAGAGCGTGGACATCAGGTAGTACTTTTGGATGTATATCTGGGATATGAGGGAAAAGCGGAGGATATCTTTGCAGATCCCAGAGACTGGTCGGAAGGTATTGAGGCCATCAAAGAGGACAGCCCGGATCTGGCAGTGGTGAAGGCATTGCGGCCGGACGGTGATAAGCATTTCTTCGGACCGAATGTGATGAAGATCTGCGAGCAGGCAGATGTGGTCTTTATGGCGCTGCACGGAGCCAATGGTGAAGATGGCAAGATCCAGGCGACTTTCGAACTGAACGGCATCCCGTATACCGGGACGGATTATTTAAGCAGTGGGATCTGCATGGATAAGGGACTCACAAAAGAGCTGTTTCTTGCAGGCGGCATTCCGACGCCGCTGGGTTACAGCGTCCGCATCGGAGCGGATGTGCAGGATGTGAAATATCCGGCAGTCGTAAAGGTCACCAACGGCGGTTCTTCTGTAGGTGTATACTTTGTCAATAACGATGCGGAGCTGCAGGAGGCGATGGAAAAAGCAAAGGTCTATAGCGATGAAGTGGTGATCGAGCGTTATATCAAAGGGCGTGAGTTTACCTGTGGTCTGATCGACGGACAGCCTCTGCCGCTGGTGGAGATCGAGCCGCTGCAGGGATCTTATGATTATAAGAATAAATATCAGCCGGGAATGACGAAGGAAACCTGCCCGGCAAATCTGTCCAAAGAAAAAACAGAAGAGATTCAGAGCATTGCCGCAAAGGCATGGAAGGTATTGCGCCTGAGCTCCTATGCCCGTATGGACTTTATGATGGACGAAGAGGAAAATGTATATTGTCTGGAGGCAAATACGCTGCCGGGTATGACGCCGAGTTCCTTACTGCCGCAGGAGGCCGCAGCAGTAGGTATGAACTATGGTGATCTGTGCGAAAAACTGATCGAAGTTTCACTGAAGAAATAAGTGCCGGCTTTCCTTAAAAGGGAAATCAGAAAAAAGAGATTTAGAGGGATATCATGAAGGGCATCACATTAAAGAACCTGGAAAAGATCTGTAACGGAACACTGCATTATGCGGAAAAGGCGCCGGATGTTTTGGATAACGAAGCATCCTGTGTGGTGATCGACTCCCGTTTGATCGAAAAAGACGGCATTTTTATCGCGACCAAAGGCGAGAAGGTGGACGGCCACAGTTTTATCGGGCAGGTCTTCGAAAAGGGTGCACTGGGTGTGATCTGTGAGAAACTGCCGGAACAGCCGGTGGGGCCCTGCATATTGGTGGAAGACAGCTTCAAAGCGCTGACCGCGATCGCGACTTTTTACCGGCAGCAGCTGGACTGCAGGATCGTGGGCATCACCGGCAGCGTGGGTAAGACCAGCACCAAGGAACTGATCGCATCGGTTCTGCGCAGCGGGATCGAGACCTATGCGACCGAAGGAAACTTTAATAATGAGATCGGTGTGCCGCTGACGATCCTGAAGATCCGTAAGCAGCATAAGATGGCTGTGGTAGAGATGGGCATCAATCACTTCGGTGAGATGAGCCGCCTGACAGCGGTTGTGAAGCCGGATATCGCGGTATTGACCAACATCGGGGAATGCCATCTGGAAGCGTTGGGTGACCGGGACGGCGTGCTCAAAGCCAAGACCGAGATCTTTGAAGGACTGAAGGAAAATGCCGCAGTGATCGTGAATGGTATGGATGATAAGCTGTGCACGATCGGTGAAGTGGCAGGAAAAGCGCCCATCCGCTATGCACTTTTACCGGAAGGGTGTGCGGATGGCAAAGCGGCGGACTACAGTGCGCAGATCAAAAAAGCCGGTGAGATGCAGGGAAGTCAGGTGACGATCAGCGGACCGGAAGGATTGCGTTTTGATGTGACGGTTCCTTTGCCGGGGAAACATATGGTACTGAATGCGCTGGCGGCTACCGCAGTGGGACGTCTGGCAGGGCTTTCTGCGGAGCAGATCCGGAGCGGGATCGAGAGCGTGCGGATCGTGGCAGGACGCGGGCGTTTGATCAAGTGTTCCGGCTATAACGTGATCGATGACTGCTACAATGCCAATCCGACTTCCGTAAAAGCTTCGATCGATGTGCTCTGTACAGAGTTTGCCACGGGGCGGACGGCGATCCTGGGGGATATGTTTGAACTGGGGACACAGGAAAAAGAACTGCACGCAGCGGTAGGACGCTATGGAAAGGAAAAGGGTGTGGCTCGTCTCATAGCTGTTGGTGCGTTATCGAAGAATATGGCGGATGCGTACGGCACCGGTGTGGAGTACTATGAAAGTACGGATGCGCTGCTGGAGGCGCTGCAGGGACTGGATCTGACCGGACAGAATGTGCTGGTCAAAGCTTCCCACGGGATGCATTTTGAGAAGGTGGTTGCAGCACTGACCGAAACAAACGGGGGTAACTGATCAGAACAGCCGGAAATGTTTGTTGCAAATAGGGATGTAACCGGTAGAACGGATGAGTTCGGAACGGTTATGATTGGGAAACGGGGGTATACGAAATGAATGCAGATGTATTGATCATTGGCGCGGGACCGGGTGGTATCTTTTCTGCTTATGAACTGGTAAAGTTAAAACCGGATTTAAAGATCTCGGTTTTTGAGATGGGACATCCGCTGCATAAGCGCAAATGTCCGATCGACGGGGAGAAGGTCAAGAGCTGCATCGGTTGCGCAACCTGTTCCATTATGAACGGTTTTGGCGGCGCCGGAGCTTTTTCGGATGGAAAATACAATATCACCAATCAGTTTGGCGGCACCCTGTACGAATATATCGGCAAGAAAAAAGCCATCGAGCTGATGGAATATGTGGACCGGATCAACCTAAGCCATGGCGGCGAGGGGACACATCTGTATTCCACGGCCAATACGGAGATCAAGAAACTGTGCCTGCAAAATGACCTGCATCTTCTGGATGCGTCGGTGCGTCATCTGGGTACGGATGTCAATTATATTGTTCTGGAAAACATTTTCAATGAATTAAGAGATAAGGTCGATTTTCACTTCAATGCGACTGTGGAACATGTGCGCAAGACGGGTGATACCTACGAGATCGATGTGAAGGAAAAGGACGGGGACAAGTCCTACAGCGGAAAGTATTGCATTATCTCTGCGGGCCGCAGCGGCAGCAAGTGGATGGAGACGGTCTGCAGCGATCTGCAGATACCGACCAAATCGAACCGTGTAGACATCGGCGTGCGCGTGGAACTGCCGGCCGCAGTATTTTCCCATTTGACCGATGAACTCTACGAAAGCAAGATCGTCTACCGTACGGCAAAATACGGGGATCTGGTGCGTACCTTCTGTATGAATCCAAAGGGTGCGGTGGTCAACGAAAATACCAACGGTATCGTGACGGTAAACGGCCACAGCTATGAAGATCCGGCGAAACAGACGGAGAATACGAACTTTGCTTTGCTGGTTGCGAAACATTTTTCCGAGCCGTTCAAGGACAGCAACGGCTACGGCGAGAGCATCGCACGTCTTTCCAATATGCTGGGCGGAGGAGTGATCGTACAGCGCTTCGGCGATCTGATCACCGGACACCGCAGTACCCAGTCCCGCATCAAGGAAGCTTTCATTACTCCGACTTTAAATGCGACACCGGGGGACCTAAGCCTCGTGATGCCCAAGCGTATCTTAGACGGTATCATCGAGATGATCTACAAGCTGGACAAGATCGCGCCGGGTACTGCAAACGATGATACCCTGCTTTATGGTGTAGAAGTAAAATTCTACAACATGGAAGTGGAGATTGATGAAAATCTGGAGACACTGCATAAGAACCTGTTTATCATCGGCGATGGCAGCGGGATCACGCATTCCTTATCCCACGCCTCTGCCAGCGGTGTGCATGTAGCCAGATATATCGCGAATAATTAAGACAGACACGGGGACGGTTTTTCCCTTGGTTTTCCTGGTTTTTACCATAATAATCCGCAGGTCGTTCCGTATCTTTATCATCGGACGTAATCCGGCGAGAGAAACAGGTAAAATACAGGGAGGATAAAAAGATGAAGAAGAGAATGATGGCAATTGCATTGCTGATGATAACTACACTTGGGGCTTGCAGTACGGAGCCGGGAAGTACAGGAAATGCTCCGGAAGAAAACGGAAGACAGGTTTCGGAAGTCAGGGAAGATCTGCCGGTGCAGATGAGCGGGAATGCGACGGAACTGACCGGAGAGATCCAGACGATCAAGGCACCGGAGAGTGAGATCAGCGAAGAGCAGATTTCGGCACTTTCCGTAGCAGGAACCAAACTGTTTGCACAGACGGTAGTAAATGAGGGCGAGGACAAAAATATACTGCTTTCGCCGGTATCCGTCGCACTGGCATTCGGTATGGCGGAAAACGGTGCGGGAGGAAATACGCTGACTCAGATTGAAAACACGATCAATGGCGGGACTTCGATCGATGAAATGAATCCGTTGCTCAGCAGTCTGTCACAGCGCATGAGCAGCTCGCGGGATGCCAAGTGGAATGTGGCAAACTCGATCTGGTTTAAGGAGGACGGCGCTTGGGAGATCCTTCCGGATTTTGCATCCAAGGCGAAATCCTGGTATGGTGCCGATCTGTGGGGAGCACCGTTTGACGACAGTACCGTAACGGATATCAATAACTGGGTGAACAAAGAAACCAAAGGGATGATCCCGGGGATCCTGGATCAGATTCCCGATGATGCGCGTATGTATCTGATCAATGCGCTGGCATTTGAAGCAGAATGGCAGAATGAATATAAAGAAACGGATATTCTGGAAGAGCAGGATTTTAACAATGCTGACGGCAGCAAGACGAGTGTAACGATGCTCTTCAGTAATGAGGGCCGTTACTTTACATTGAACGGCGGTACCGGCTTTATCCGTGATTATAAGGGGGGGAAATATTCCTTTATGGGATTGTTGCCGGAAGAAGGAACGGATCTGGATGCATATATTGCGGATCTCGCCAACAGCGGTGCCGATATTTCTGCAGCGATCCGAAATATTCAGTACGATAATGTGATTGTGGAAATCCCGGAATTTACGAGCGATTACGATGTGGAAATGAGCGAGATCCTGAAAAATCTGGGAATGACGGATGCATTTGACGGGAATACTGCCGATTTTTACGGAATGATGAAGCCGCTCAGTGATGACGAATACGCGATCTGGATTAACCGCGTATTGCACAAAACCCATATCGAAGTGGATCGCGAAGGCACCAGAGCTGCAGCAGTTACGGCAATCGAGATGGAATGTGAAACCGCCTGTGAAACAGTGATACAGGAGCCCATCCGTGTGATCCTGGACCGTCCGTTCATCTACGGTATCATCGATAACGAAACCGGACTGCCGGTATTCCTGGGCTGTGTGAACCAGATGTGATAAGAGGAATAACAGGTGCCTGTCCTTCGCGGCAGGCACTTTTTATGTCTTGACAAAACCAGTCTACAGATGTAAACTACAAACTGCAGTTTACATCTGTAGACTGGTTTTTGCGGTGGAGTTTTTAGATTCCGGGAGAGTGTGGAATGACAGAGTTTTTTCAATCCTATTTTCATATGGCGTTTACGGCAAGTGCGGTTGTTGTACTGATTTTGCTGCTTCGACCGTTGTTTAAGAAGTTTTCCAACCGGATCGCGTGCCTGTTATGGCTGGTGGTATTGTTCCGGCTGCTGTGTCCGTTTACGATCGAAAGACCGATGGTTCCGAAAGATACAACGGTTGAGCCGGAGGCCACCATGGATCGCGCGGAAACTACGACTGTGCCGGAGAGAGGGACGGAACATGACGCAGAGGAAGGTTCGGGTATGGCGACCGGAGAAATCTTTGTTACGGAAAACGGGGACGATACTGCGAACTTGAGCATAGAAGCGGAGCCGGAAACTCCGGGTATTCCCGAAGCTGCGCGTGTTGCTATGAGTACGAGGATCACGGATATCCGGAGGATGCTGAAAGCCAGGGCAGAAACGGATCTTGGGAAGAGCCTGACCGGGATCGGCGGCGTTTTGTGGCTGATCGGACTTGCAGTGTTTTTGTTGGCGGGAGCAAGGAAATATCGAAATACGGCGAAGGAACTGAAGAGGGCGGTTTATCTGAAGGAATGGGAACACTATCCGGTATGGCTCAGTGATGTGCGCGGAGTGCCGATATCCTTTGGTATTTTTCGCCCCGGGATCTATGTACCGGAAAGCTTTCGGGAAGGCGCGGACAATACGCTGCCTCCGATGCAGCAGGAAATGATCCTGATGCATGAGACCATGCATTTGCGCCATTTCGATCCTTTGTGGAAGGCGATCGCGTTTCTGGCGCTCGCTCTGCATTGGTGGAACCCGTTGGTGTGGATCTGTCTGCGGTGTATGAACCAGGATCTGGAGATGGCCTGTGATGAAGCGGTATTGCGAAGGCTCGGCAGCGGACGCAAAAAGGAATATGCCACGACACTGCTGGAGTTTGCGTCCGATCGCGGCGGCATCCCGTTGATTGCGGCTTTTGGCGAGAGCCCTGCGGAGAAACGGATCCGGAATGTGATCGGATATCGTAAGGCACCGGGATGGGTTTGTGCCGTTTTGATCGTCGCGGTATTGTTTTTGGCCGGATGTGTGACCACGACTGCGGCAGAAGAAATAACGGAAGAAGAAACCGCAAAAGAAGAAATTACAAAAGAAGCGGATGGGGACGCGGCAACCGATCGGATCTGCGGCAAGTCGTTGGAAGAGATCCGGCAAATGACCGACCGGATGAAGCGTTATGAAGGCAAAACAACGGAAGAATGGAATCGGGTCAAACAGCAATGGGAGCAGAACGACAAAGAATTCTGGGTGTTGCGTTATAGTGAGAGCGACGAAAGTTATTTGTATGGTGCCAGAGATGGCGACTGGCTCCGATTGGTCGTGCGCATCGGAGATTGGTTGGCTCCGGTTGAGCCGATGAAATGGGTACCGGACAGCAGTTATTCTTTTTATTCGTCGGATTTCGATCAGGACGGTCAGGCGGAATATTTGATCCGGCAGTATATACGAACAAACGAAACAGGGAGAACGGAATACTATTTTGGGGAATGGAATGACGGAGCGATCACTTTATATCCCCTTGATTCCGAGAAGGTGCTATCGGGTGTGCGATACAGGGCAGCTTTGATGGGGATTTCCGTGAGCACAAAAGATGTCTGGATTGATTCTGAGTGTGATCATATGAACTATGTCACACAGACGGGAGACAAGGGTTTCACAGTAAAAATCTGTTATTTCGGTGATGGGCAGTATTCTGTAGGAGAGGTGCAATACATTGAAGGTATGCCGCAAGGGTAACAAAAGAAAAACAGTTCATAGGATATTGCCCGGATGTTTTCTGGCGTTCGGGATAGTCTTTTCGGCGGGATGTGCATCAAAAGAAGAGGCGGGTGTCCGGGGGATCACAGAAGAGGTATCCGAGGATGCCCATGGTAATCTGGAAATGTTCCGCTCCGAAGAAGAGTTAAAGATTGCGCAGACCGGACGATTGGCCGGAAAACTGATAGAGCAGGGCTTTATTTCGGATGCTGCGGAACTGTATCCGGTGGCGGCCTTTCAGCGAAATATTGATTACAGTTATGCATATTTTCACGATTATTCCTGCAAAGCAGAGTCGGAAGAGGGAGTATGTTATCCATATGAACTGTATCATATGTCTTTGAGCGAGGAAGGCGATATCGTGTATTATTATACGGTATTGGATTATTATTCGGAAACGGCAGAGGATACCGGGGCCAAAGTGATCTACGCAGGAAATGAACGGGATGAGGTGATCCGGGAAGTGACGGATCTTGAAACTGCTTTAAAGATTGAAAATCCGTATAGTTACAAGATAAGATATGACGGTTCGACGGCATTCGAAGTCGGGGTTGATTGGTTTCAGGTGTTTGAGAATGTATGGCCGCAGGAAAAGTTGGAGCAGTTGCAAGACCCTGTGACCGCAGTAGAAACGTTGTATGATCTGCAGGGTGGCGAGGGAGAGTTTAGCTGGGTAGACGGATTAATATACAAAAGGGCGGGTACGGTAACCTATCGTTTTCCGAACGGGGATGAGATCACTTATCTGGTTCTTGGGGATAGAGGAAACTGGAGACCATTTTATTGTACGGAAAAGGATGACGAACTCTATCCGGAATTAAAAGGCATTACGGATTATACGAGGAGAGCCGAACAGGTCTATTCTGTCGCGGAAAAAAATGTAACTGCGCAGGAACTGAAGGAAGCGAGCGTATGGTCTGATCATAATCAAAACGTGGATTATTATAATGACACGGACGGTGTGTTCCTAAGACATATGTCGAACGGTGATATCAGTATTTACAGTTGCGGGGGGAGAGACGAAAAGCTGATCCTGATCGGTGATAACATCTATTCGGCAGAGATTCCTGTGAAACCTCGTTATGACGGTTGCATAGATTTGGAGACGGCGGATTATGACGGAGACGGTCAGGAGGAATATGCATATCGCATCAATACTTTGGGGGGAACAGAGTGCTATGTCGAGGAATTATACATATTTGATCCGGAAGATGACCGGCTGAATCTCAGATCGTTTCAGGATTATGAATTTCCGAAAGAGATGCTGGACGAAATACTTCCCGAGAACTGTTATCTGGGATGGAGAGAGGCCTATGAACTGAAAGAAGATCAGATCCTCTATGAATATGGTGTGCTCTATGATAAAGATGGCTCGAGACCGGGGACGGCGGTGGGATATCTGAGAGGCAGGATCCGATATCATGCAGACGGAAGTTTTGAATTCGACGAAGGAAAATTTGAAATGTTTGAGGATCTGCAGGGAACGGAGACGGAAGAGGAGCTGTTGGGACACTGAGTCGTTATAGAATAATCCGGAAAAGAAGGGATGCGTATATGAGTAAAGAAAACAAACAGATCCGGCTTACGGACAATGAATATCGCCTGATGGAAGTGATCTGGGATACGGAACCGGTTCTTGCTACGAAACTGGTGGAAATCTGTCTGGAAAAATACGGATGGAAGAAATCTACGGTCTATACGATGCTGAGGCGTATGGATACCAAGGGGATCCTGTCCTTTGCGGACGGGGAGGTCGTTTCCAGGATCAAGCGGGAGCAGGCGCTGAAGGCAGAAGGGGAGGCGCTGCTGCAGAAAGCCTTCGGGGATTCGCTGCCCGATTTCTTTGCCGCTTTTTTGGAAGGCAGACATCTGACGAAAGAAGAATCCGACCGGATCCAGAAGATGATCCGGGACGCGACCGAATGACGGAAAAACCAGGGGGACGGACCTAGTGGTACTTCAGTACCACTAGGTCCGTCCCCCTGGTTTAGAATCTCTTCATCATCGGAGATGGCAGCGGGATCACGCATTCCTTATCCCACGCTTCTGCCAGTGGCGTACATGTGGCGAGATATATTGCAGAGAATTAAAAAATTACTCCCTTTTTACAAAAGTGTTTCTATATGTACAAACTCGAATTTAACCTTCATACGCAGTGGTGAAATCTGCTCCACCATTGAGCCTATCAAGTAATTCCAATAAACCATGCTGTCCGTGTGCTGTCATCCATACATCGAGCTCATGCTTCGCGTTCAGATAACGGAAACGCCTGTCTTCCGCTTCCCCTGCATAAAATTCTGACGGCGTGTCCATATCCTCAAGGGCAACAGCATTTTCTCCATTGTTGGTCTGCTGGATCCATTGTGCTTCACTGTACCTCTCGCGGTAATCGTTTTGCATAGCAAGCCCTTCATCAAACCATGTCGGAATTGGCTTTTGTGCTTCAGCTGAAAGACGTGCATGAAGTTCTGCATGGGTAATCTCGTGTGCCAGAATATCAAGTTCAAGATACTCATTAGATACACAAATATAGCGTATCTCGGAAGGGAAATTAAAGATAATCGCCGCATGATCTTCGCCGATTTTCCGCCTCAGATTTTCATCATCATAAATGATAAAGATCGTATTGTCCTGAAAACTCAATCCTCCAAAGAAATTATTTACACGATCCTTAGCCTGCCCAATCATTTCCATGAGTTCCTGTCTGTCTCCGGCGTAGTCTTTGTTGATATAGACATGCTCATCGATTTCCGTAAAAGCAGACCGATATGGTAGGGTCATCAGATAACCGTACCGGGTGAATTGAAGCAGCAACACAACAACCGCCACGAGTACAATCGGTATGGTAATAAACAAAACAGTTTTTTTGTGTTTTGAATTTATTCTTACAATCTCCATAAGCACTATCCTACATCAACAAGGTATTGATTACGACCATATCATCATTCTGCTTTTGAATCTCCTTTAGTTCTTCTTCCGAATTCTGAGTTTTCATCTTGCCTCCACACACAGGGCATTTTCGATTGTGGCATTTCTTTTCTGATAAGTCATATTTCTTTCCGCAGTTCATACAAATCTTATACATACGCATACCTCCGTTTATCGTCCTATCAATGAAAACAGAAACCATATTCCAAATGCAACTGCGGCTGCAGCGGCCAAGGCAATCAGAAAAATAAATGGTTTTGGCAAGCTGCTTTCTCTATCCCCATGTTTAAATTTATACAATAAACCGGTGGCATGGAAGAAAACCATCACCACTGATACATACACAAACACCTGGCAGTATAGAAAAACCATTTCAGTCAGTTGGCTGTAGGAACGGATGCCAAAGATATCAAGCAGCATCACCACAGCCAAAGCGCAAACACCCAGCAAGCTCTCTGTTCTAACATTCTTTAGGATAGTCGTCTTTTCCGTTTCTGCATAATCGGACATCTTACTAACGACTTCTTTTACTTCTTCATTCATATTCTCGCTTTTCCTTTCTCCATCAATCAATTCCGGAATCGTGACTCCATAAAGTTCAGCTAATTCCAACAATAAGCTGATATCGGGCATATTCGTTCCGGTCTCCCATCGGGATACTGTGCGATTGGACACACCCAACTTTTCTGCCAGCTGCTCTTGAGTCAAATTCTTTTCTTTCCTGAGTGTTTTCAGAAAAGTACCAATCTTAATTGGATCCACTGATTTTTCCTCCTTTCGCTGTCAGCTTAATACAAGTCAACGTAATTGAACACGACATAAAGCGAGAAAATGCCGTATTTCTTTAACTAGACATCTATGTCCAGCTCTCCAAATTGGAATTTATAGAGCTGTATGTTTTTCTTTCTTTTCTGCTGTAAACCATAAGACAACAGCTGCTATTAACCAAATGCCCCGGTAAACATTTGTTGGTACGCTTCCCGGAAAGCCGTCAAATAATGCGTTCCAATCATAAACTGCACCGATTGCATCAATAAAAGTATGATACAATGCACAGGCGATCACGCTTTTTGTCGATTTATATATTGCGGCCAAAGCAAACGCCCATATAAAAATAGTGATCCCAAATCCGATGATACTGTCTCCCTAGTGGTTTGATGTTGGGTCTATAAACACAGGAAAATGCCAAACGAACCAAATCGCGGCAGTAAGAAGAACTGAAAATGGATACGGCATTCTTTTTTCCAATTCAGGCTGTAATAACCCTCGCCAACCGGTTTCTTCAGCGATACCGACAAACGGAATCATAATTAGGAAACCGAGAGGGAACATATACCATGGCGAGCCGTTGGGTATTCCGAACAGCATTGCGTAAACAAAAGCTAGCAAACAGAACCCACCTGTAATCAAGATGGTCTTCATCTTGTTCTCCGTGCGGAAGATGTTACGGAACATCTGCTTGATACCAATTTTTTCTATGAATAGGGAAATGATCAAAACAGCTATAAAAGGTGTCGGAGTTGAAAACAACAGTCCAATCGACGCATATAGGAAATATCCGGCTGTCATTTCTCCTGTTTCGCTGTAATTGATTGAATACGGTAGCAGCAATACATCAAGGGTGATATAGCAAAAAACAGACAGAATGATTACCAAGAGCAAATACCACCATAATCTGTTCAATTTTTTTTTGTGCGATTTTGATGCTGTTGAATCCTTCATAAAGAGTCCTCCAAACTCCGATTTGCTTAACCATTTATACTGAAAGTTAT
>JAFXQR010000155.1 GCA_017526985.1 Lachnospiraceae bacterium | reverse complement strand
ATCGTAATACGCAGGTACCGCACGGTCGCTTCCTGTAACTTTCCTCCCTCCGCTCCCAGCAGTCCTGCAAGTGGCTTTAACAACGGCAAGCCGGCCACCATCAGAAGCGTTCCCACGATCACCGCCAGCAACACTCCTGTCGCCGCCAGCTTTTCGGCAGCTTTGATGTCCTTTTTTCCGAGACATCTGGAAATGTAGTTTCCGCTTCCGTAACCAAACCAGAAACCGATGGCCTGGATCACGGAAACAAAGGAAAACACAATGCCCACCGATGCCGTCAGATCCACATCATCCAGCTTGCCGACAAAATAGGTATCCGTCATGGAATACACCGTACTCACGATCATTCCGATCATCGACGGAATTGCCATCTTTACAAGCAGGGGGTAGATCGGTTCATTTGTCAGCTTCCGGATCTTTTCTTCCCTTTTTTGTTCTGCATTCTCATCCGTTTTCATACACTCTCACTTCGATGCTTTTTTACTCTTTTCTGTACGCTTTTCACATTTAAAAAACCGGTCCGTTTCCGCTTCACAGAAGGTTTTATAGATTTCTGCAAAATCCTCCTCCCGAAACTGCTCAGCATTGGTAAACAAGAGTCCTGCCGCCATACCGACACTGATCACCTTTTCAATATCGCAAGTAATCCGATATCCGTTTGCTTCCCAATAACGGATCAGCTCTGCCAGAAAAGACCGATACAGTTGCCTACTTGGTTCCTTGTCACGCTCCAAAAAAAAATGTACCGTATCACTTTCACTGTTCACAAAAGCCTTATTCTCTTTTAAGTGCATACCTTCTTTATAAAGCAGATCCACAATGAATCCCCTCGGGTCTGCCAGTGTCTTTTCCTTATGTGCCAGCATCAGCTCTGTCTTCTCACGTATCCTTAATAAGAACAGATCCTCCACAAATTCGTCCTTATCTTTGTAAAATGTGTAGAAACCGCCCTGTGCGATCCCCACTTCCTTGGTCAGCTGTCGGATCGATATATTACGGATACCGCTCTCCTTCAGTAACTTCAGTCCGCATCTGCGCAGCTTCTCCTGCACTTCTTCCCGTTCTTCTTTTGTAAATGCTTTTCCCATATATTCCTCGCATAGTTTCGTTTAATCTGTGTTAGTTTTTCATAACTCGCTATGAACATATTATCTCTATGTTCATAGATTGTCAACAGAAAAATTATGCAATGCCATAATACACCTCATCCGGCCTTCGGCCACCTTCCCCTCAAGGGGAAGGCAAGGAGATATCGCCAGGCAAAAAAACAGCAAACGCCGGTGTTTCCACCAGCGTCTGCCATATCCAAAAAAGGTAACCAATAAGGAGGGTAATGCCAAAACCTTATTCGAAACAACCCAAACCACTTTGTGTTAAGGGTATATTAAAATATCTTACTTTTTAACATGAAATGCTTCCATTCCCGGATATACCGCGGAATCACCCAATGCTTCCTCAATACGGAGTAACTGATTGTACTTCGCTACACGCTCGCTGCGGCTCGGCGCACCGGTCTTGATCTGGCAAGTATTCAGAGCTACTGCCAGGTCTGCGATCGTGGTATCTGCTGTCTCACCGGATCTGTGAGAAGAGATTGCCGTATAGCCTGCGTTGTGTGCCATCTTGATAGCTTCCAGTGTCTCGGACACGGAACCGATCTGATTCAACTTGATCAGGATAGAGTTACCTGCGCCCAGCTTGATGCCCTTGGAAAGACGCTCAGTGTTGGTCACGAACAGGTCATCGCCTACCAGCTGTACCTTATCGCCCAGACGCTCGGTCATTCGCTGCCAGCCTTCCCAGTCTTCCTCATCCAGACCATCCTCAATGGAGATGATCGGGTATTTATTGATCAGGCTCTCCCAGTGAGCGATCAGTTCATCGGAAATAAATTCCTTGCCGGACTTCGGCTGCTTGTAGAAGCCTTTGCCCTTTTCGCTCTTCCACTCGGAAGAAGCCGCATCCATAGCGATCATAAAGTCTTTGCCCGGTTCATAGCCTGCTGCCTTGATCGCCTCTAAGATCTTTTCGATCGCATCTTCATCACTCTTTAAACTATTCGGTGCATAACCGCCTTCGTCACCTACGGCAGTTACATCGCCCATTTCCTTGATCAGCTTCTTCAGTGTATGGAATACTTCCGCACACCAGCGAAGACCTTCCTTAAAACTCGGAGCACCAACCGGCATAACCATAAATTCCTGCGTATCTACCGCGCTGTCTGCATGTGCGCCACCATTTAAGATGTTCATCATCGGTACCGGAAGACGATTGCCGGATACACCACCCAGAAAACGATACAGCGGAATATTCAAAGACTTTGCTGCTGCGCGTGCGGTTGCGATAGAAACTGCCAGGATCGCATTTGCGCCCAGGTTGGATTTATCCTTCGTACCATCTGCCTTGATCATTGCTGCATCTACCGCATAGGTATCGGATGCATCCATTCCCTTCAGCACACCGTTGATCACATTATTGATATTATCGACCGCTTTGGTGGTTCCCTTGCCCAGATATCTGGACTTGTCACCATCACGAAGTTCCAGAGCTTCAAACTCACCGGTGGATGCACCGCTCGGTGCTGTTCCCAATGCTACGGTTCCGTCTGCCAGAGTCACCTCTGCCTCAACCGTCGGATTGCCTCTGGAATCCATGATCTCTCTGCCGAACACTTTCTCGATCGTTAAATTAGACATTTCAATTACTCCTCCTTCAAGAATTCAATCTGTAAGAGCATCTCATAATTGAAAACTCCCCCCTACTTTTGAATGAAACAGTTTCCCGGTTCTGTTCCATAATGCAGGAAGGAGTTTCATATGATTTACTCTAGTTAGTTGTAACATACCGCCGTCTGTCTGTCAACTCTTTTTTTCTGTTTTTTAGCAAACCGACAGCTACAACAATTCATATCCTGCTATACTGCTCCCTGTTTATGCACAAAAGCAGCCAGACAGTCATAGGTTTCATCACTGATCGCGTGCTCCATCAGGCAGGCTTCTCGATCCGCATTTTCCTGATTCACACCGATCAGTGTCAGAAACTTCGACAACAGAGAATACTTGCTGTACACCTTCTCTGCAAGAATACGCCCTTCCTCCGTGAACAGGATATTTCCCTCGTCCCCGAAATAGACCATCTTCTGCTTCCGCAATTTCTTCATCGCATTACAGACACTGGGTTTGCTCACACCCATCTCTTCTGCGATATCCACAGATCTGACGGATCCCTTTCTTTTGTGCAGGATCAAAATACTTTTCATGTAGTCTTCTGATGATGTACTTTTCTCCACTTCTGTTCCCCCACATAATCTAATACTTATCCGACGACTTCCCACATCTGTCCCATGTTTTGGAAACCGCCTTCCGGCATACAGCTCTTGCAATGATTTTCGCCGGATTCCGAAGAACATCCTCCGCCGCAGCTGCCGCATTTTTCCGGTCCGAAATCCACCTTACGGTTCAATGCGATCATGGTATTTCTTGAGTACACCAACATCGGCCGGTTCTTGTCATTTCGCATCACCAGGATCTTACAGCTCGGTGTGATACCAATGGATGTGATGCGGCTTAAGAATCGCGCATCTCCGTTGATTCCGGATACCACAGCTTCCCGATCCGGTTTCATCTCACTTAGTTTCATTTTCGTCCTCCTGATTTTTTGTTATCCATTTGTGATTAGTGATCACTAACCCCTCATCAAAATAATAATCGCTTTTTTACAGCGATCATTATTTATTCATAATAAGTTTTTCTTTTTCAGACGATCAGAGGTGTCATACTCTTCAGTCCTAATGCAACAGTGGATCCGTTATGGAGCATCGCAGAAGTGGCCGGTGGCAGGATCCCCGCGATCCCCAGCGCGATCAACGCCGTGTTAAATCCGACAATTGTATGATAATTAAATCGGATCCGTTTCATTAACAATGTACTGAGTTTCCTTAAAACAACAATACTCTCCAATTCTTCCGAACTGATGGTGATATCCGCGATCTGTCTTGCGATCTCTGCCCCTTCGCTGATCGCAATGCCTGCATCTGCCGCAGAAAGCGCCGGTGAATCATTGATCCCATCACCTACCATGATCACGCGTCGTCCTTCTGCTTTTGCTCTCTCGATATATCCGGCTTTGTCTTCCGGCAATACCTCGGAATAATACTCTTCAATGCCCGCCGATGCCGCAATGGCGGCTGCCGTTCGTTCACTGTCTCCGGTCATCATCACAACATGTTCAAAACCAAGCGCCTTCAGCTCCGCAACCACATTGGCAGATTCCTTGCGCATCGGGTCTTCGATCAGGATGCAGGCACAGAGTTTTCCGTCTTTCGCATAATACAAATGCGAATATTCGGCCGGCAATTCATCAAAGCGCTGTTGAAACTCTTTCGGAATACTTACCTCTTCATCCTCGAACACAAAGTGATAACTGCCGATCACCGCCTTCTTTCCATCGATATGTGACGCAATCCCATGTGCTACGATATACTCTGCTTTTGTGTGCATTTCATCGTGAAGCAGGCCTTTCCGCTCCGCCTCTTCTACAACTGCCCGCGCTACCGAATGCGGAAAGTGTTCCTCCAGACAGGCAGCCTGCCGCAGTAACTCATCTTCCGATTCCTCGCAAAAAGAGATCACGGAATGTACTGTAGGACTTGCCTTGGTCAGTGTTCCGGTCTTATCAAATACAATAGTGTCCGCATCTGCTACCGCTTCTAAGAATTTGCCGCCTTTGACCGTGATCCCGTAATCCGTAGCTTCTTTGATCGCAGACAACACCGAGATCGGCATGGCCATCTTAAGTGCACAGGAATAATCCACCATTAAAACCGATACTGCCTTTGTCATATTTCTGCTGACCAGCCATGTCAGCGCCGAAGCAGCCAATGTGTACGGCACCAGTTTATCGGCCAGTCTTTCCGCTTTACTCTCCAAAGAAGATTTCATTTTCTCAGACTCTTCGATCATCTTTACGATCTTATCAAATCGTCCGCTGCCCTCGGTCTGTGTAACGCGCAGGGTCAGTTCTCCTTCTTCAAGAACCGTTCCGGCAAAAACCGACATCCCGACCGTTTTGCGCACCGCATTCGATTCTCCGGTCATAGATGCCTGATTTACATAGGCTTCTCCTTCGCTTACCTCTCCGTCAAAGGGGATCATATTTCCCATACGAACCACTACCCGATCACCGCAAGCTACTTTCGAAGCCTCAATCTGCACTTCACCGGCATCTGTCACAAGCCATACTTTATCGACATTTAACGACATCCGTCTGGCCAGATCATCCACAGATCGTTTGTGCGTCCACTCTTCCAATGTATCTCCGATATTCAGAAGAAACATCACACTGGATGCTGTCTTGTAATCTCCGAACAGTATCGCCGCTGTGATCGCGATCGCATCCAACAGTTCTACCTGTATATGTCCCTTTGCCAGCGTCCGCAAGCCTCGTACAATATACTTTACGGTTTTGATCCGTTCCCAGATCCGGCGAATCGAAACAGGCAGGATCAGTTTTTTTCCATAATGTAATACGATACTGCTGATGATCCTATCCCTGTATTCCGCTGACAACTCTCTTCCGCTGTTTTCAGGCGTACATCGCACAATCTGCGTATCCTCAAACGAAAACTCTGTCAGGATCTCCAACGCGCGCGCCCGCTCACATTCATAAAGGATCACTGCATCCGCCGTACGCTCATATACCTTTACTTCCGTAATTTCAGAAAACCCGGTAAGATAATGTTCCAGCAGATCCGCTTCCCGATACGACAAGCGTTTGAGCGGCAAATGTACACGCAGTCTCTTTTTATTTTCGTGTTTGATCAGGATCTTCATAATGATCTACTCTCCGATCTTATTCTCATCCTCTTTTGCTGCACGCTCCTCATTGATCGCCTTGGCATCTTCATAAATATCCGTACAGTTTTCCTGCAACGTAGTCACCTGATCCATAATCGAATCTTTCACACGCAGCACACCGGCAGTGCAATGTGTATAAACCTTCTTTGCATCTTTGGAGGATAGCAGTTTGATCCCCTCCAGTCCGAACAATGCTCCTAACGCAAACAGTTTCCATCCTTTCATGATGACTTCCTCCTTTTCGTTATCCTATTGTTTGTTCGTAACTATCTGAATAGCTACTTTTGTTCTTCCATCGCTGTGACCGCATATCCCAGATCTGCGATCACTTCCTTTATTTTTTCTTCTTCGAGCTCTCTGTCCGATTTAACGATGGCTGTTTTTTTGCTCAGGCTCACTTTTGCATTTACACCTTCCAGAGAATTCAACGCATTATGAACCCTTGCCGCACAATGATCACACATCATCCCTTCAATATGGACCGTCTTTACAGCAACGATATTTTTTAATCGTTGCGGCCGGACAAGCTTTTGTTTTCCGCCGCCACCGCAGCAGGCCCCTTCCCCTTTAAAATGCAGGATCGTGCTCTTTATCGCAGTTACGATCATCACCGCCAAAATAAGGATGATGATCGCATTAGAAGCTATCGGCCCCATAGGATCATCCTCCTGTTTTTACGCATCCCGATGCCGAAACTTTGTTTTTCATTTGGGAACTGCATGCCATTCCGGCCTTTGCTTTCGCGCAATTTTTTGCCATCGGGCAGCCAATACAATGACTGCCCTTTTTCTTTTCTTTGTAGATATAGATGCACGCCCCGATGAACAGGATTGCAATTACGATCGTTGCTATCACATCTACCATGATTTCTAACCTCTCTTATCAGTTCGCTTTCAGACGATACTCCAATACCATCTTTCTGTTGTTTGTGATAATGATACCTGCGATAATGCCTGCAAAACACAATACCGCGATCAGCCCACCGATAAATCCTGCGCCAAACGCGCCGGTTGTGATCAGCGTACCGATCTGATATACCAAGAAGCCTACCGTGAACCCGGTTGCCATCTGCAGACCGATTGCCCCCCACAGCCATTTTGCCGATTTCATTTCGGAATTCATAGCACCCAGAGCTGCAAAGCAGGGCGGTGTATACAGATTGAACATCAGATAAGCAAGTGCCGCCACCTTTGTAATACCGATAACGGCTGCTACTGCATTACCTTCTCCTACCAGTTCCAGTTCCTCCGGATCTACCAGATTCGTGATCGCATAAACGGTAGCGATGGTACCGACAACATTTTCCTTTGCGATGAATCCGGTGATAGCTGCTGCTGCCAGCTGCCAGGCAGCCACACCCACAATCGGGATCAGCAATACAGAGAACGGTCCGGCAATGGATGCCAGAATGGAAGTACCTTCCATACCTTCCTCCACCACTTCAAACTGCCAGTTAAAGGTCTGCATGATCTGTACAACGGTGTTACAAACCAGGATCACAGTACCGACTTTGATGATATATGCCTTACCGCGTTCCAGCATAGACTTAAGTGCAAACAATAGACTCGGTCTCTTATATTCCGGCAGCTCAATGATAAAGAAACTCTTACGATATTTCATGCCAGTGATTGCCTTAATGAGCAGTGCTCCCAAGAGGATCAATACGATACCCAGCATATAACATACAAAGCTAACCCATGTTGCCTCTGGGAAGAAAGCACCTGCAAAGAGAGCGATCACCGGAAGCTTTGCACCACAGGGCATAAAGGTTGCCAGCATTGCCGTGGATCTTCTTTCTCTCTCATTCTTAATAGTACGGCAAGCCATGATTGCCGGGATACCACAACCGGTACCAATGATCATCGGGATCACGGACTTACCGGAAAGACCAACTCGTTTAAAGATCGGATCCAGCACAACGGTGGCTCTTGCCATATAACCGCAATCTTCCAAAAGTGCGATCAGGAAGTACATCACCATTACCAGCGGCAGGAAACCGACCACGGCCCCCACACCACCGATGATACCGTCTACCAGCAGTGCATACAGAAGCGGATTGGCATCTGCCATCTGCTCCCCTACCCATCCCTGGAAGGATTCGATCGCTCCGGCCAAAAGATCTGCCACCCAGGTGCCGACAGTTGTCTGTGAAATGTAAAATACCAGGAACATAATACCTGCAAAGATGGGAATACCAACGATCGGATGTGTTAATACCTTATCAATAGCATCGCCCTTGGTTTTATCCTTCGTGAGCGTCTTACGAACTTCAACATCTTTTACGATCTGATTTACAAAATCAAATCGTCTGCGGTCCGCAGCCTCTACGGATTTTTTATCTGTCAGATCCACATCACCTTCATCAAAGGGTGCCGTCTGCTTCGTTCCGCGAAGTCCTGCTGCCGTTTTTACCACTTCTGACAGGCCTTTCCCTTCCGTAGAAACAGTCTCCATAACCGGACATCCCAGCTTCTCGGAAAGCTGCTTCACATCGATCTTATTTCCCTTCTTGCCGTTGACATCACTTTTATTCAGCGCAACAACAACAGGAATCCCCAGCTCCAGCAACTGCGTGGTAAAAAACAGGCTACGGCTTAAATTGCTGGCATCCACGATATTGATGATCGCCTCCGGATGCTCGTTCTTAACATACGCACTGGTAATACTTTCCTCTGATGTGAACGGTGACATGGAATAGGCCCCCGGCAAGTCCACGGCGATCAGCTCTTCTCCGCTGTCGTTGTAATTCTTTTTGATCGGACTTTCCTTTCTGTCTACCGTTACACCGGCCCAGTTACCGATCTTTTCACTCCGTCCGGTCAGCGCATTATACATGGTTGTTTTTCCGCTGTTCGGGTTACCTGTTAATGCAATCCTCATTGTCTTTCCTCCCTTTTTTGTATATTCGTTTTTTCTCACCCTTGTTAGCAATTTTTATATATCGGTAGTTTTTGCTAACCGTGTGAGTAAAAAAATATGCCTTTCCGCGACCACAGGGCCAATCCCTGTGATCCTCTTTCAGGCAAATCTTCAGATCATAATGCGCTCTGCCAGCTCCGGATCGATATTATATCTTGCATCCTTAATGGAAACCACCAGATTCTTCTTTTTATCCACTACTGTGATCTTCTCACCGCTATAGCACCCCAGCGAAAAAAGAAAACTCTCCAGTTCCTCATCTCCGTCCAGTTTCACATCTGTGATAGTATACTCTATTCCAAGCTCTGCTGCATTCAGATCCATTTTAACATCCTCCGTTTTACACGCCAGCCTTCTGCTAGTCAATGCAAAGTATAATTAGCCCGCGCTAACTTGTCAAGTATTTTCCAAAATGTTTTTCATGTGTTTGCATAAAAAAAACGCCCCCTGCATCCGCAGAGGGCGTTACGGATAAATTTCTTTACTTGAAATGTGCTACGGCTCCCTTCAGTTCTGCCGACAGACCGTTCATCAAATTGGCATTATCTGCCACCTTATCCACATTCTGCTCTACCATTGCGATCGAAGAGGAAATCTCTTCATTGGTCGCAGAGGATTCTTCCGAGATTGCCGACAGATCCGATACCGCATTCAGGATGGTGTCCTTGATGCCTTCCAGCTGTGTCGTGATCTCCAGCACCGAACGGATCTCTTCTACCGATCCGTTGATATTGCTGTCCAGATTGGAAAACTTCTCCTGGGTCACACCCAGCAGTTCTTTTTCCGTTGCGATCAGTTCGCGTACCTTCTGTGCCTGCTCAACGCATTCCGTAGAAGACTGCCCGATCTCTTCCGCGATATCCTTGATCTGGTTGGCCGATACATTGGACTGCTCCGAAAGCGCCTTAATCTCCTGTGCCACTACCGCAAATCCGCGTCCTGCCTCTCCGGCTCTGGCCGCTTCAATGCTGGCATTCAGAGATAACAGATTGGTCTGGGATGCGATACTGGTAATGAGTGCGACCATCTCATTGATCTTATTGACCGATTCATTGGTAGCGTTGATACGGCTGGCGATATCTTCCACCGCCTCCGAGGAACGCTCGGAAGATTCAATCACCTGACGGATACAATCGGCAGCTTCCTGATTGGCTCCGGACATCGCCGTCGAGTTGCGGTTTAAGTGATCCACATTTTCCACTGCCTGTCCGATCACATCCCCCATCTGCAGCATGTTGTCGTTGATATCCTGAACATTTTCCGCAATTGTCATGGTCGTACGGGTCAGGCCCTGCATAGACTCTGCGATCTGTCCCACGGATCCTGCCGATTCCGCTGCCATATCGGATGTACTGGCTACCGCTTCATTCAGCGAATCGGAAGAGTTTCGGATCTTACCGATCGACTCCTTCAATACCGCACACAATACATCCGTTGAGGTGATCAGTTTATCCAGCTCACGGATATGAGATTTGGCATTCATACGAATATCGGTATCGCCATTGGCAAGATCTTCGATTCCTTTGGTTACGGTCTGCATCGGTTTCACAACACTGGCCGCACTAAACCATGCTATGAACGCAAAAACAACCAAACACCCGATGCCGATCCCGGCTACGATCATGGTCAGTTCGCCTTCTCTGGCATTGATCTCTGCCGTCGGCTTGCCCGCAAATGCCAAACCGTATACTTCATTGCCGTCCGTGAGCGGCATACAGTATACAAAATACTGGGTTCCGCACATATCGATACCACGGTTGAAATAATCTTCTTTTGCAGAAACTGCATTCCAGATATCATCCGGGATGCTTGTGCCTTCGATCCGCTTCCCGCTTGTATCGGAAACCGTCGACATAAAGCACTCTTTGTCTTTATAGATTCCCAGATCCACACCGGTTTGCTGCATAGAATCAATATAAGAAGTATTGTATTCCAGGAAACCGTCCACCAAATCGTTCTCATTCACCAGGTCGTATTCGTAGTATTCACGCAATCCCAGCGCCGCCACGCGCAGCTCCTCTTTCATATCGCTTTCCAGATCCGAGATCATGATCCAGGAAGTGACCAGAAACAGAAGCACTACCACCACTAATAGTGGCACCAGTGCAGACATCAGCAACATCGTTCGCATAGATGATTTTTTCATAAGACTCTCCTTCCATCAAAAAGTTTTCACAAACCACCAGTATTATTATATATCCGAATGTGCAAGAAAAGTGCAAGCGCAACCATCAAAAAAACGCCTGAAATCCAAAAACGGCAACCGTCCCAAATACAGCTGCCGTTTTTTTGGTTGGTTTTGACAAACATGTTTTTAAAATCTTACACGGATATTCATCAGGGTACACAGATTTCCGGATAACGCAACATATACGGTCTCATTCCCTTCCGGAACAGTTGTGGTACACTCGATCACGATCCCGGCTTTCTCCGTTTCAAAAGAGATCCTGTTTTTCTTTCGACGGAACAGCACCTCATAATCCAATCCCCGACGGTTCTTCTCTTTCCAGTCATCCCATCCGTCAAAGTCTGCAGTCTTTTGCACGATCAACGCATTCTTCGCACAGCCTTCGTTCGTTGCGTCATCACCATCCATTCGTATGCAGGCATATTCCTTATAATTTTTACCGTTCACCAATCCATCCTCTGATGTAAACAGAACGATGTAAGCACAATGCAGGACCAGTCTTGCCTCCGGAAGGCTTTGGGTACTGAACAGCAATCGCAAGCCTTCCTCTACCGGTATACCCGCAGTCGACGCTTCCCGGTATCCATCCACTTCCACATTCGGGACATCTCCATCCCTGCGCGTAAAATAACTCACCTCCGGCACGATCCTGGAAATCGTGTTTGCATCTGCTTCTGTGGCCTCTTCCGATACTGCAATGTTTCGGATTGTGCAATGCTCTCCGGTCAGTCCCAAATAAACATATCTGGTCGCATCCGGAAGCGCCACGGTCATATCAATGGTCTGCTCCGGGCTGTCGATGGTGATCTTCACATGATCCTTATAGTTCACCGCGCAAATTTCATAATGCCCGTTTGTTTCGGCAGCCTGTTCTCCATCCTTCTTTGTGATCTCTTTTTGGATCGCACGGGCCGCAGTACTTACCTCGTGTCCGTTCATCCAGATCTCCGCAAACTCCATATAATGCAGATTTCGGATATTTCTCTCATTCCGATGCACGCAACAGTCAAAGGAATCAAACAAAAGGATCGCCGGCAAAGACTTTTGCGGATCACCTCCGGCATCCGCCTGCACCTCAAAAGATATATGCAGACAGTTTCCCGTGATCCGGATCCCGTCCGATACCTTTTCCTTGTAACCGTCAAAATGCATCTGTTTCATGATCATAATATCGTTACGATCCGATTCTTCCACATTTTCATCTTCCGGTTCCCGCATCATATACTCGTTGTCCTTATCGATCATGGAGATCATCACTTCAACGATCTTCGGATCAAACTCCCTACCGGCACCTTCCAGCAGTTTTTGCCGTACCCGTCCCTGTGCCATCGGCCGGCGCTCTGCGGTAAAAGAAGTCATTTCATCGTACGCATTGGCGACCGCAGTGATCCTTGCCATCAGCGGGATCTCTTCGCCTTTTAAACCCTGCGGATATCCTTTTCCGTCATATCTTTCCCGATAGGATGCTGCTGCTATTTGCAGATACGGCAATTCTTTGACATTGGCAAGGATCTCCTGCCCCAGTTCCGGTATCTTTTCCAGCTCCTTTTCCTCCGCCGCGCTCAGGTGTCCTTTCTTTCCGATCAGAGTATCCGTCAAGCGGAGCCTTCCGATATTGTGCAATGCTGCCGCATGATAGATCCGGAAACATTCTCTTTCATCCAGCCCCAGATTCTTTGCGATCTCCCGGGCGTATTCCGCAACCCGTATGGAATGACCTCTGGTATATTTATCTTTTTCATCCAGAGTATTTACGATCATCTTTACCGTCTGTTCAAAGGATCTGCGGATCGAAAGATTCTTATTCTTTGCCTCCTGCAATTCCTGTTGTTGCGTTGCCTCCAGTTTTTCGTTCATTTCCATAATGGCAAATACATACAAAACGATACCCATTCCCACGATCGCAATATTCGTAAAAGAGATACCGTAATACTTTGCCTGTACCAGTGATGCCACCATGGGAAATGCTGTAAACAGGATCAGCGGCACACTGATGTTACGGCTCATCCGTCCATAAAACTCAAAGATCAGAGATAATTGCAAAAACAATGCCAGGAACGGTATGACATAGCAGATCATAAAACCGGGGCCCCTCTGATAAGTATTGTTTGCGTCAAAAGTATAATACAGACCGGTGAACTGTGTAACAATGACCAGGCCCCAACCGATAAGACAGATAAAATCCACAAGACGCAGGCGTTTTGGTTTGCCGGCAAGCCCAATCTCATTCCGGCACAGATCCGTCAGATAAAAATTGAACGCATATACTACGGAGATGGTCATAAAAAAGACCAGGAAGTTTGAGATCCGCACCATCCAGAATCCTTTGTATCCCGACATTCCATGATACATATAGGCCAGACGATCCGAATACAGCAATATGCTGGCGAAAAATTCCAGCGCAGCCAGTGACATTTTTCTTTTCCACGGCAGAGATTTGGTAAGCAGCGCAAAAAATCCCACGACAAAACAGACGCTGGAAAAACTGAGCATGATATTTAATTGATGCGCCGCCATCCATTCAAACACTGCCGTTCACCTCTTTGATCTCATCCGCATTCTTATGATGATCCTTCCGCACCGGAATTTCTTCCCATCATTCTCTCCGGAAGATGTTTCATGATCGCATATTCCACTGCCACAATATCGATCGGTTTCCGCAGATATCCGGTAAATCCTTTTGACCGGTAATACTCTTCTTCCTTATCCGTTTCCATCGTCTGATCAGTAAGCGCATATACCGGAAGGTCCGGATGCTCCTCCCGTATCTTTTGGATCACTTCCATTCCATCCATTCCCGGCAGATCCAGATCCAGCAGCACCACATTAAAATCACTGTCCGCAATTTTCCGCAATGCCTCTTCTCCGCCGACTGCCGTTGTTACGAAGATATCCGTAGGTTTTAAGAGTCCCTTGATCACATTGCGGCTCATGGGATCATCATCCACCACCAGCACATCGGCATCCGGCGCCACAAACTGCGGCTTGATCATCTCGTCCTCCGCCCTGGCGTCTTCCTCCTGAAAAGCACCGATCGCTTTGTTCTCCGCGATCTTTTGTTTGATGGTCAGAAGAAACTCGCTCCCTTCTCCGTAAACACTCTCGCACCAGATCCGACCACCCATCAGTTCCGCAAACTGTCTGGAAATATCCAGCCCCAGACCGATTCCCTGGATACCGGAATTCTTCGCTTCATCCAACCGCTCATAAGCATGGAACAGCCGGTCCTTATCCTCTTCGCGCACACCGATCCCGCTGTCCTTCACTACGATCTGCAAGGCCACTTCCGCTTCGTTCTGCTCCGTCACCCGCACCAGCAATTGTACGCCGCCTTCTTCCGTATATTTTACCGCATTGGATAGAAGATTTACGATGATCTGCCGGATCTTTTCTCTGTCTCCATACAGTTTTTTCGGGATCGTCTCATCTATTTCCGCAACAAAATACAACTTCTTCTCTTCTGCCTGGTTGCGCGTCATCGTCACAATACCACGAAGCAGCTCTTCCATATCATATTCCTTTTCCACCAGATGCAGCTTTCCGGATTCGATCCGGGAGATATCCAGCAGATCATTGATCAAAGCCAGCAGCGATTCGGAAGCAAATTTGATATTTCGCGCATATCCCGTCACCGGTTTGTAATATTCCCGGGGAACATCCTTTGTCTTTTCCCTCAGGATCATCTCGTTCATCCCTATGATGGTATTGATCGGGGTACGGATCTCGTGACTGATATTGGCAAGAAATCTGGTTTTTGCCATGTTGGCTTTTTCCGCTTCCTCCTTTGCCTCCTGGATCTCCGCGTACTGTTTCCGGATGACCGTATTGGTTGTGGTACGCCATACAAGAAATGCGATCAACAACAGAACGATCAGCAAAAGCAACACACGCACTGACAAACGCTCCATAAAACGCGGCTCTTTGATGATCGTAAATGTGCTTTCTTTTATGATGTCTTTGGTCCTCTCATCCAGGATCTGGATATGCAGCGTATAATCCCCATAACTCAATCCGGTATAAACTAAAGGAGTCAGTTTGCTCTGCCGTGCAGTGATCCCTTCATCTCCGGTTCCTTCCAGATACACCTTCACAATGGGATCGGAAACCGTATAATCCAGGATTCCCGGCATGATCTGAATACGCATGGTTTCTTCCGGTATACGATACGCCCCGTTTTCTTCCGGCAAAAACTCAACCCCGTCACAATTCACAGACCGAACGGCGATCCTGGTAGTGCCGGAAAAATCGTAATAATCATCCATACTTACTTCCGAAACCCCGGTCTGTCCTGCAATATACAGAATGCCGTCACTACCCACACCGCTGTAGCAATACGACACCGGAATGCTGGTCAGTCCGTTGGATCTGTCATACAAACGGTAGTGTTCGATCCGATCCTCCAGGACATCGGACGCATTGATCGCGTAGATTCCCTGTGACGATAAAAACCAAAGTTCCCCGTCACCGCATTCCACCACATCATAGACATTATTGTAAGGGAAAGTGGTCACCCTGTGGATCGTCCCGTCTTTGATATACTCTACGGTACTGGAAGTGATCACCCAGATGATATCTCTCTGATCATCCCTTTTGATGCGCATGATCACATCACTTCCCAGCCCCTCATCCATACCGATCCGTTGAAATGTGTTATTCTGAAACACATAGATCCCGTCTCCGTCCGTCCCGGCCAGGATCTCTCCGTTCTTTCCTTCACAAACCGTCAGGATCACGGTATTCCGCATGCTGTTTTGGGCTGTATAGCTGCGCTCCACACTCTCGCCGCGGATCACAGCAAGCCCGTTATTAGTCCCCACGATAACGGAACCATCCTCTGCCTCATAGGTACAGCGGATATCATTACTCGGCAGTTCATCATAAACCGTAAACTCCCGCATCTCCCCGCTGCGATCCATACGCACCAGACCATGGGTGCTGGAAAATGTAGAAAACCACAGATTTCCCCTGCTATCCTTCATAATGCAACGGATCCTGGTTTTATGAAAATAATCCGTAATCTCATTTTCCACTTCATGATAGTTTTGATCAATAATGCGCAATCCATCATCCGTACCAATATAGATATCCGTATCAGAAACGCAGGTTGCGTTGACCACCTCCGGCGTCATTCCGGCCGCTCCGGTAAGATCCAGAAAATTATCGCCCACCAGTTTCATCACACCGTACCGGGAAGAAGCATACCACAGATTCCCCTGATAATCCGAGGTCATCATTTCAAAGGAATCTTTTATCGGCAATTCCTCCATCAAAACAAAGGAACCGTCTTCGTCCACATATCCGGTTGCATGCGCGGATGCTACCCACAGTCTCCCGCAGGCATAATGCATCCAGTGAATATTCTCCAACGGATGTGTATTGATCTTTTGCATCTGCGATGTATCGGTTCCGAAATCGCCGTAATAGATGCTGTCCCCGGCCGTTCCGTAATATAGTTTTCCCGGATTCTCCGGATCCGCCAGTATCGTGGTGATCTTCCGGCCGATCCCCAGATCATAGCAACGATAAAACGCTTCCACTCCGGCTACCGAAACCGAGAAGACTTCACCATTTGTGGTATGTCCGTAGATCCTGCCATAGGAGTCGGACACCAGTCGCAGGATACGCTCATTATTGATGCGTGCATCGTCTATCGCGTGTACGCTCATATCTTTCGAAACATAAGAAACACCGGCAGTGGTGGCAACAAAAATATTTCCAGCGGCATCTTCCGCAAAGGACCGCACCGAATTCGATGGCAGTCCATCCGATTTCAGGAAGTGATACTGTGTCTGACCGTCAATGACTACTACACCACTGTCATTTGTCGCTACCCAGATCCTTCCTCTGCTATCCTCAAACAGTCCTCTGCCGCTGGTCAATCCTTCGGAAACCGGAAGCTGTTCAAAATTGATGCCGTCATATTTTATGATCCCGCTGTAACTGCCAATCCAGATATAGCCCTGTCGATCTGCCAGAACATAATTGGCCTCAGAGGTCGGCAGTCCATTAGAGGCATCGTATAATACCGGCAGAAAATATACCCCCGGGATCTGGCTGCTCACAGCATAGCCACCACCGATCGGATCCTGCTGCCCCTCATCCTTCGTGTCATCTGCGTTTTCTCCGCCGGCCTGTACGCCAAGAACACTCCTCACCAACAGAATGGCCAGAAACAGGATCGCCGTTATCCATTTTTGAAGTCTCTTTCTTGTCATATCTCCTGATATTTGCTCAAAACCTTCTTTACTTCCGCAAGGGATTCCAGAAATACTTCTACACAAAGCGGGTCAAACTGTGTCCCCGCACCATCCTGTATGATCTTTACCGCCACCTCAAACGGAAAGGCCGGCTTATAAACCCGCACCGAAGAAAGGGCATCAAAGACATCCGCCACCGCCATCACTCGCGCCGATAACGGAATCATCTCTCCATGAAGTCCTTCCGGATAACCTTTTCCATCCCAGCGTTCGTGATGATATGCCGCCATATTCCGCGCTTCCTTCAGATAATTATCTCCCTCCATGGAACTGATGGCATTTTCCATGATCTTCTTTCCGGCAGTTGTGTGCGTTTTCATGATCGCGTATTCCTCATCCGTCAGTTTGCCCGGCTTATTGAGGATCGCATCCGGAATATTGATCTTTCCTACATCATGAAGTGGCGCGCTCATTTCCACATCCCGCATATATTTATCGCTGAGTTTTTCCGCATAATAACCGTTTCGTTTTAATCCCTGCAATATGATACGGACATACGCCGCCGTTTTCAAAACATGCGCACCGGTATCCGAATCTCTGCTTTCCACCATATCCGCCATGGTGATGATCAGAGCACTCTGCATCTTTGTAATGGCTTCCGACTTTCTCCGGTTATCATTCAATTGATAGACCGTATCTCCGGTCAGCTTACAAAGCGCTCGATAAAGCTGTTCCACCTCATCTCCCGTACGGATATCCAGCTCCTCGATCTTGTTCAGGCTTTCTTCTTTGGTGCCGACACTCTGCTCGACCAGTTCATTTGCGCATACTGTCATCCCCAGGATCGGAAATACGATATGATATCTGGTCATTAAAATACTCATTGCCAGAACCAGGGATAACACACCGCTGAACAGAAGCAGTACTCTTCCGATAAAATATACCAGCCTGCTCCGGATCAGTTCGGTTTCCACATTTGAGATCGCATAGCATACACATTTTCCGTTTCGGTCATACACCGGACAGTAGGATGCGATAAAACTTCCGTATTGATCGTTCATCTCCACTGTCGGCATTTTCTTTCCCGCCAGCAGATCTTCCAGGTACGGCAAATAGGCCTCTTCATACGGAACGATCGTCCCCGGCATCTCTCCCGGAACAAAGGTCCCGTTGTTTAATACCGCATCCAGATCAAATACCACATGGCATCCGTCTGCTTCGATCTTATATACATACAAAAACGCGATATCCTCCGAGCTGTTCTTGATCATACGCAGTCGTTCCATGGTCTGCAGGTATTCCGGCATCGAAGTACCTTCTTCCAAATACGCATCCACCTGTTCCGGATCGATCAGTTCCGAAGCAAGATACGCGATCTGCGTAGCCGATGCCGATAACGAATCGATCGTACTTTCCCGAAAACTCATAATACTGAAGATCAATGCGACCACCGTCATAAGCAGTGTAGAAAAAATGATGATCAGATTGATCCTGGTAGCAATGGACATCCGCCCCCGCAGCCGGCTGGTGGATTTTTCCATTTCTTCAAAAGACATGGGCTTTTGTCTCCAGGAAGACAGATGTACATTGTCCTTTACCCTGCGCGGGACCAGACGGATGATCAGCAACGCAACACCTACTGATATTGCTTTATCACAAACATCCGTAAGATACGAGGAGATCATATGACACCCAAAATTCCCTACACCCAGGTGTTGCGAAAACCAGGTAAAGATCTTTACAGAGATCGGTGCCTCCGAGGGCGTCGCATAAAGGTACCAGGTGATCCCACCGCCGATCCCGCCACCGATCAGAGCCAGCAGCAAAATATACAACATCAGATCCAACAGGCTCTTTTCCGGGTTTGCACTTTTTTCTTCCCGATATTTCTTTGCTTTTTTATACAAGGAATATTCGCCAAACCATGCTGCCGTCAGGATCGCGATCAGCATATTGAGCGACGCATAGAAAATAGATTCTCCATCCAGCAGGAAATTGACGGCATTTGTAAAAAAGGCCGTCAATACTCCCGGAACGATACCACCCAGCGCCGTAGCCACAATGGTTCCGATGGTATCAATATAAAACGGCAGATCCGTTGATCGTACAACCAGCGACAGAAGAATGTTCAACAACAGAGAAACGGCCATCAATGCGATGACCGCAGGATGCAGTATACCATTCTTTCTTCTGCTCTTCCCGGAATTCATATCTCTGAATTCGTCTCTCCTATACCGTGTACTGTGACAGGTCCGTGTTGATCTCATCCGAATACTGATTCAGATTCTCTGAGATCGAAGTAATGTTTTCCGTTTCGGTCCGAAGGATATTGCTCTCCGTTACGATCCGGTCGCTCAGTCCCAATACTGCATTGATACTGGATGCCTGCTCTTCTGTGGTAGCGGCGTTGTTGGATGCCACATCATTGATCCTCTCGATCCCGCCGGCAATCTCAATGATGCCTTCCGTAGCCTTTGCCACATCTCCGCAGATCTTATGGAAGGATGCATTTGCACCTTCCACACCGCTCACGCAGGCTTCCATATCTCTGGAGCAGATATCCGCTTTTTTATTGATATCCTCCATATTCTTCGTAATGTCATCCACCAGTTTGCGGATCACATCGGTAGCCTCCGAAGACTGCTTTGCCAAAGCACCTACCTCGCTGGCAACGACCGCAAATCCCTTGCCCATATCCCCGGCTCTGGCCGCTTCGATCGAAGCATTCAGGGACAGCAGATTGGTCTGTGCAGAGATCGCATTGATCGTGTCGGTGATCCCGGTGATCTCTTCAACGGATTTTGCCGTTGCACGGATCAGTTCCGTCAGCTCACTGATGGTATCGTTCAGCGTATTCACATTCTGCGTCATGCTCTCCATCTCATCCTTACCTTTCGAGGATGCTTCCAGCGTCTCATCGCACAACGCCTTGACTTCCTGCGCGTTCTGAGAAAGCTGTCCGGAAGTCGTTGCCAGTTCTGTTGCCGCATGCGCCACATCTTCAATCGAAGCATTCATATCGCCGAGTGTCGTATTCAGTTGTTCGATGGATTCTCCCTGATTTAAGTTGGCTTTCGAAAGTTTACGGGAAATATCAAAGCACTCTCCCGCGCGGTTGTTCATGGCACCGGAAATATTGGCCAGACGATTGAGTGTGGAACGCATCTTTTCGATGTATTCGTTCAGGCTCTCACTGAGTGTCGTGATCTCATTATTTCCTTCCGGTACCAGTGTCACGGTAAAGTCGCCCTTGCTGATATCGGTAATACGCTGTGTTACCGTCGTTACCGGATTGATGGCCTTGCTGATCAGGATGTACATCACTACAGAAAGCACGATCAGCAGAAGGATCGCGCTCACAAAAGTAACGATCATTACTTTCAGGATACTGTTGCTCAGCAGACTGGAAGGAACCGCGCTGACCACTACCCAGGAAGTACCTTCGATATCCGTAGCCGTAAACATCTGCGATCCCGCTGCGGTCTTGGCGGTCACTACCTTACTGCCGTCTGCAGCGATCGTGGTATTTAAGCCGTCAAAAACTTTTCCCAGCCCTGCTGCAACCGGATCCGTGGTATCGTTCAGCGTCTGTCCCACACTCTCTGTCACATTGCTGATCAGAATGTCTTTCGTTTCTTTATTGACGATATAGTACTTTGCATCCGGAGAGATCGATGCAAATCCCTGTACCTTCTCCGCCACTTTATCAAAATTGATATCGCTGGAAAGTACCACATTTTCCCTTACCATGATGGCACAAGCCAGGCAGGTCTTGCCGGTGGATGCATCCACATATGGTTCGGAAGAATAAATAGCCCCCTTGCCGGCCAGCGCCCCCTGGTACCACGGCCGGTCGGTAAACACAAAGGTATCGTCCGGTATCCATCCGGAACCGTCCAGGAATTTGCCGGTATCACCGTATGCCATATAGATGTCCTGGGAATCGGGATCCTGCGAGGTCAGTGTCAGAAGCATGGCGAGCATCTCATCGTAGGAAGGCTCCGGAATATTCCGGATCACGGCAGCCGTCTGGCCTACCCGTTCCTCCACACCACTCCACCAGCTATGCACGCTGTTTGCATAAGTAACGGATTCTCGCGCAAGTATATTATTCGTTAGGTTCTGGATGTTATCCGCTGCCAGTTTGATGCTGATCTGCGTGATAACGACGATGATGATCGCCACATAGATGATGATCCTGCTCAGAAGCGTTTTCTTAAGAGACTTTCTTTTCTTTTCTTTCATTATGGCGGTACCTCCTTGTACATATCATAACTGTTTAATATTATACACCTAAAAGCGCAAGCAAAGTGCAAACATTGTGCAAGTATTCTAAAAAAACGGCAACCGTATCAAATACAGTTGCCGTTTTTTGTACAATTCGTACAAACAGTCGTTCTTTTTTGTGTTGGATTTATCAGAAAGAGTTATACCCTATCTTCCAATATATATACTTATTATTTTCTATCAATACTTTCATACCCTATACCTCGCATTTCTATACTCAGCCAATTCCTTATCATAATCCAAATCCGATATTGGATGTGTCATCTGTTCAAGTTCACGAAATGCTTTGGTTCTTTCATCAATTTCTTTCTCTTCTGTCGTTTCAGGAAAATAGATTCCGAACATAGTAACAAAGCCTTCTAACTGTTTTTCATTCATTTTTGAAAATATTTCATATGCTCGTTCCTTGGTACTCATTTGGCAATCACCTCCGGCTTAACTAAATCCCCCTAAAACAACTTATAATAATTTTACAATAGCACAAATAGCGTAAAAATGCCACCCAAAATAAAGAGACTACTGCCAATCTTATCCTATCGCATCGTATTGAAACCGCGATAAATGCTCAAACGGTAAGATCTGTCGCCCACGGAACAGACCGCAGCCATCGTTGATCAGCTGATTATTGAAAGCTTTAAACATATTCACATCCACCGCTGCCAGTTCCAGTTCCTGCAACAGTTTCAGCCGCTTATATGCTTCATCAAAAGCCCGGCACTCCCCTTCCGGAATGATATCCCGCTTGCTTCTTGATTCCTCCTGTGTCTTTTCGTAACCGAAATGATTTGCGTCCCCGATCTCCGCGAAATCGTCCATATCCTTGGTACGAAGCTGCACCTCCGTATAGCAGCGGGCCAGATTATCATAAAAAGTGATATGCAGAGACTGGTACCCGGATGGCCGCGGTGCCAGAACATAATCCCTATAGTAAAACCGATTATTCTCATCCAACGCTTCCGAACAGTCTGCGTCGGTATGTCCTGACATTTCCGAAGTGAATCCCCGTTCCTCCAGAAAGGCCGGCAGTGCATTGGCGATCTCGTACAGGTAAGTCTTCTCCTGCTCTTCCCTGCTCTCCCCTTTTTTGATATGACATACCGGCAGGGAGATCACAATCCGGTACGCGATCAGGTCGCGGAAACAGTGGAGATTGTTCTTGATTTCCGCATCCGACGGATAGCGTTCGTTCGCTTTATAGTAATTGTAGATATACTCCAGCACATACGCGTTAAACTTCTCTTCCGCCCGGATCAGCGACTTGATCCGCCCCTTAAATGTAAATGCCAGAAACGGATACTTCTGCGTCATATACAGATAAAATTCCTTGATCCGCTGTGACTGTGAAGTCAGGAAATCCGTATGCTCCAGCAGTTCTATGATCTGTACCAGAAAATTGCTGTGCGCCAGATCGATGGTATTTCCCGTCTCGATCGCTTCTTTCTTTAAATCCGCTGCGTACTGAAGCAAGATCTTCAGCACCGTATTTCCGGAATATAAATAATCGTTCAGACTGATCATATAAACTGCTCTCCTCTGTATTACAATTTCTAAAACGCAAAAAGACGTCCATCGTGGACGCCTTTGTCTGTCACTATTTAATATACTACATACTTACACTCATTTCAATTGTCTTTACTGCCCGGCGACCTGGCGGAGACTACGCTTGCCAAGGTCCAGCTCATCCGCCCTTCGGGCACCTTCTGCGCAGGTTATCACCCGCAAGTAAAGACGCCCCATCTACTTGAGACGGAGCGCCTTTACTGCTAACTACTACAACAAAGGAGAGATTTATTTAGAACAGATAAGGCTGTTCCCAAAGGTTCAGTTTGGTACCGATGCCAAGCTTCAATGCTTTCTCGTAGCACTTCTTGCCCCATGCGACATCCTCCACCGGCATACCGCCTACAGAATATATGATGACTTCATCATCTGACTTTCTGCCTTCCTGCTTGCCTGCCAGGATTGCTCCAAGGTTGATGATCTTGTCTTTGCTCAGTTTACCGTCATGTACCAGATCCAGCCACAGACATCCGGGAATATAAACCATGTTGTAGGTCGGATAAGAATACTCCTCTGCCCATGCTTCGTACAGTTTGATGTTATCGCATACCAGCTTCGCTTTGCCGCTGCAAACATACTCATCCGAGAAGTCACAGGAACCCGGTACACAGAACAGGGCGCCCGGCTTGATCCACTCTTCCTTGACCAATGGATACTGACTGCGGTCCATCCCCATAGAAGTAGAAGTTGCAAAACTCAAGATATCGGAATCGCGAACACATTCTTCCAGAGTATCCACTACCGTAATGGTCTTAAACTGCGGCAGGTGTTCCTTTACGAAACTGATACAACGGTCAATGGATGCCTTGCCGCGCCCCTTGATCTTCAAGGTATCCAGTGTCGGACGTAATGCTGCAAAAGTTTCGATCGCGGTGATATTGATAACGCCCGGACCTACGATACCGAGTACCTTTGCGTCCTTTACCGCCAAATTCTTTACGCCGGCTCCCGGAATACCGGAAGTACGGTATGCGGATAACAAGTTTGCCGACATCAGTGCCAGCGGTGCTCCGGTATCCTTATCATTCAGCATGACCATCAGGATAGATCTCGGAAGACCTTTCTCTCGGTTCTCCACATTGGATCCGTACCACTTCATACCGGCCATTGCCGTCTCACCACCGACATAAGCAGGCATGGCCATAAAACGTCTGTCCGGTCCTGCCTTCGGCATATTCGGGAACGGAGGGTTCTCCGGGAATGTGATCATGGTTCCGTGAGAGTTTCCGTTCTCGCCGCCCATCAGGTAATCGCCCTTATCCAGAGTGATCAGTAATTCTTCCATACATTCGGTACAAGCTACCACATCATTTACACCGGCCTTCAACATATCCGGCTCGCTTAAATAAAGAAGATCGATCCTTGTGTCTGCCATAATTTTTTCCCTCCTGAATTGTGTTTTATTATTTCACGCGCTTTTTTGCGCTGTGATAACTGAGATACAGTTCGTTTTCCATTGCCATGACTTCTTTGATGGCATAGGGTTTAAATAACGGTCGTTTCACTTTTGTCTTCACCCAGATGAAAGAGTAGATCCCGAGTACAACCAATGTGATCAGCACTACCTTATAGAGTGACAGTTTCACTTCCCAGGACGGATCGATGCTGTAGATCATATACGCCGATCCGAGGATCCCGAGAATGGGTACTGTATAACCAAGCGGTGTCTTAAAGTTTCTCGGTGCATCCGGAAGCCTTCTTCTGAGAAGGATCACATTGAAGTTCGATACGATGTAACTGATGAGCCACAATACCGCCAGTACCGAGATCATATAGGAGATCGAGTCTGCCGAGGAAAGGCCTGTTATATTCAGTACCACGAAAATTGCCATCTCCAGGAAGATACCGATGTACGGTGCACCCTTCTTATTTGTCTTCTGGAAAAATTCCGGAAGCAGTCCGATCTTGGACATTCCCATCAGAATGTATGCCAAAGAGCCAAGGATCGTATTCACGGAACTGATGGCTGCCAGTGAGGTGATGACCAGCATCCAGTATCTTCCGAGCGGTCCCAAAAGAGCCTGTCCGTAAAGCATCTGCGGAGTGGTACTTCCAGCCAGATCTTCCCAGTTGGTATAATTCTTGAAACCAAGGGTAAGAAATGTCTGCATACCGAGAATGATCAACATGCTGATCACCATTCCGAGAGGAATATCTCTCTTTGCGTTCTTACAGTTTTTGTTCAGCGGAACCACATATTCACCACCGACAAACAGGAAGAATGCTGCACCACAGAGACTTGTAACGCTTCCGAAATCCGTTGCCAGCGCTTCCGGCTGTTCCACGATCTCGCCGGTGCCGATCCCGAGTGCTCCGAGTACCCCCATCGCTACAAGCGAAAGGATCAACGCATACGCCACAAAATCCTGCACCTTTACAAATACATCCACACCGTTTAAGTTGGTGATCACCAGAAACGCGATCAGGATCACCGTAAATACCCAGGCCGGAATCCCGTATTCCGCAAACATTTCCGCAAAGGCATTTCCGAATACCGCGCCTTCCACGGATCCTGCCAGCGAGTTACAAAGGATATATCCGCCGACCATACAGATGATCGTTACAAACGGTCCGACGCAGGCCAGTGAAAACTGTGCAAGCCCGCCGGTCAGATTCGGCATCAGGGCATTTAATTCCGCAATGGACAACAATGTGAAAATGTTGACCAGGCACGCGATCACCATCGTGATGATGAACGTTGTCCCGATGCTTCCTGCACCAATCCCCAGGGTCAATAAGCAGCTCGATGCTACGACCAGCCCGACGCCTGTTGCTACAACACTTGCTAACCCGATTTTCTTTTCTTCCATAAGCACCACACCTCCTTAATCGAGAGCTCCCTCTTTCAGGGCATCCATTCCTTCTTCACCGGTTCGTACTCTTACGGCATTGGTCACCGGAGAAACAAAGATCTTTCCATCTCCGATATGCCCGGTGTATAGCGCTTTTTCCACAAACTCCAGAAAACCGTCCACTTCTTTGGAAGGAAGCACCACCATCACGATCTGCTTCGGTAACAGCTGCGGCAGTGTATTCTTCTCTACCTCATATTCCTGAGTACCGAGCTGTACACCGCATCCCAGAGCATCGTATACTGTCATGCCGGTGATCCCGAATTTTCCGAATTCCTTGGTCAGTTCTGCCACCTTTGCTTCCTTGGTGATGATCTCTACCTTTGACAATTCTTCAATCGCTACTTTCATAATCTCTCTCCTCCTTTATCTCTCTTTTTTATATCAGAACAAGACATTATATTTTTGCCTTGAATCTGCCGTACTGTAATCCGGATATATCCACCGAAGTCTTTCCTTCACAGATCAGCATCGCCATCTGCTCACCTACCGCCGGTCCGATGCCGAAACCGTGTCCCGAGAATGCACAGGCTACTACAAGCCCCGGTACTTCATCGACAAATCCCAAAACCGGTACGCCGTCCTGACAGATGTCCAGGTATCCTGCCCAGGTTCTTACGATCTTTGCATCCTCCAGCGCCGGGAAGTATTTCATAATACCGCGGCAGATACAGGGTGCAGTGATCGCAGCGTTGCTGGGTGAATTCTTCGGCCCGGTGTTTTTGTTGTTCAGCTCCAGTCCGGACATTCCACCGAATACAAAGGATCCGTGATCCGACTGGTGTCCGTAAAAGTCTGCTTCCGCAGTACCGAGCATCTGATTGAACATATGCGGCTCTGCTTCGGTCACCAGACATTCCACCAGTTCCTTATGCATCGGTACATCCACACCGACGGTTGCCAGGATATCTCTGGATTCGTATCCGGCTGCCACCACCACATACTCACCTTCATACACATTACCTTTGGTATATACTTCCCGCAGCCTTCCTTTCACCTTACGTAACCGTTCCACCTTTTCACCGGTGATGAAGCGTACACCCATTTCTCTGGCTTTTTTATAAAATGCCAGGGTAGTCACCAGCGGGTTTGCATGTCCGTCGGTAGGACACCAGCTTGCTCCGATCACTTCATCGGAAAGATGCGGATTGATCTTTTTTACTTCCGCCGCATCGATCATCTTTACATCCAGCCCGCATGCTACCGCTCTGTCTGTCAATCCCTGCAGGATCTTTAAATGTTCCGGCGTTTTTCCGAGTCGAAGGTTTCCTTCTTTGTGATACTCACAGTTCACACCCAGTTCCTCGGAAAGTCCCGGCCACAGATTCTTGATCCCGTACATTGCCAGCGGCAGCTCCCTGGGATCACGGCCGGACTGTCTTACACCACCGCCGTTTCTGGAAGATCCGCCGTTTCCGATATTGTCACTTCCTTCCAGAACAATTACACTTTTTCCTCTTTTTCTCAGGTAATAGCTGATGGCGCATCCGATGATCCCGGCTCCGATCACTATTACATCTGCACTGTTTTTCGCTTCCATATAATCCCTCCCTGTACCTATCAAGCCTCTCAAGCTTCGCTTCCAAACACCTTCATTTCTACCGGTCGCATCGGCGATCTGGAGGTCGCCGGTTCCAGTTCTGCCGGAGATACCCCCAGTTCCCTGGCGACGATCCCCTTGACCAGTCGTGAACAAGTCTGTCCCTGGCAAAGCCCCATTCCGGTTCTTAAATATCTTCGGATCTCTGTTAAGGTCCACATTCCGTCATGTACCGCCTTTCGGATCTCACCCTTTGTGATCTCTTCACACCGGCAGATCAGCATATCATCATCCGGCTGCGGAACAAATTCTCCGATATCTTTTGATCGATCTACTACTGTATTCATCATCACACCTCCGCCTTTTTAAAGAATCTTGCCTTCATCGCGTACTCTTTCGGCACTCTCATCGTCAACAGATTGGTATGATCAAATGCCTTTACACTCTTTACCGAAACCACGGTCGCATCACAGATCTTTTCACCTTTTCTGGAAAGTCCGTATCCCTTGTCTCCTTCCTGCGGAAGCGGAAGGAACTCGTACGGCAGCGTCACCGTTGCAGTACCGTCTCCGCAATCCTCATCCACCAGAAAGATTGCCTGACCGGAACAGCTTGCAACACACATACCGCAGTTGATACATTCCACATCGTCCTTAACAAACGGAAGGTATGTAATATTGTCACCGGTAGAGATACATTTCTTCGGGCACGCATCCTGACAGGGGTTACATGGAATGTTCTGTGTACATTCGATCACCGGATGAACCCCCTTCTTATGTGTTACGCCCGGGAATCGTTCGATCTCGTCATCCGCCACATATCCCTTTTCCAGCAGGTTGGTGGAGATATCAATTCCTTCATCCGTTTTCTCGATCTTCTTACCGCGGTTCTT